>DAIDIB010000089.1 GCA_027459575.1 Gammaproteobacteria bacterium
GAAAAAAGCATACAAGCGCGTTATCGCGTCATGTTGTATATCACCAGTTTGTTAGTCATTGTTTCAGCCATCGGCGGGATTTTCGATTTCGGTTATTCCAAATTTTATATCCGTCAAGCCGGTAACTGGCTTGCTACCAATGTACCGTCTCAAGCCAGGCTATATGTGAATGACGTGCAATTGATGTATTATTCCGAACATTACCGCGATGAATTTTTTAAAGTGATTAAGCAGCCACTCGGCGAGTGGAAGCAATATGATTACGTCGCCTTACGCATGCGACATGGTGAAACACAAACATTGCCATTATCTTCCGTCGCGGAGTTTTCCAATAAGCGCGGTGATAAGGTAATTATCTACAAATGTAGCCCGGATGAGTGCTCTTCTCATCCGGGGAGCAATCCTCAGATAGGAGAACGAAAATGAATATCACAGTCATCGGCGCCGGCTACGTCGGCCTTGTCACAGGCGCATGCTTTGCCGAACTCGGCAATCACGTCACCTGCGTTGACATCAACGAACAAAAAATTGCGAATCTGCAAAACGGCATCATGCCTATTTATGAGCCCGGTCTTGAACCCATGGTCATGGCCAACATGGCCGCTGGTCGTCTTAACTTCACCAAATCACTCGCCGAAGTCAGCGCCGAACCACAAGTTGTCTTCATCGCCGTCGGCACACCCAGCGACAAAGACGGTGCGGCAGATGTGAAATACGTGCTCGAAGCCGCCCGTAATATCGGCGCGCGCATCAACGATTACTGTGTCATCGTCGATAAATCCACCGTGCCTGTTGGCATGGCTGACCAGGTGCAACAACAAATTCGCTCCGAATTAAGCAAGCGTAACCTGGCGATACAATTCGACGTCGTCAGCAACCCCGAATTTTTACGCGAAGGCGCGGCGATCGAAGATTTCATGCGACCCGATCGCGTCATCGTTGGCTTGTCTTCCAATAACGCCAAAAAAATTATGCTCGATTTGTATTTACCAATTTTACGCAGCCCCGAACGCTTATACTTCATGAACGTCAAAGACGCGGAAATGACGAAGTATGTCGCCAACGCCATGCTCGCCACGCGCATTTCATTCATGAATGAAATGTCGGTGCTTTGCGAACGCATGGGGGTGGATATCGAGCAAGTACGCATTGGTATCGGCTCCGACGCGCGCATTGGCGCCGCGTTTTTGAATGCTGGCTGCGGTTACGGCGGTTCCTGTTTCCCCAAAGATGTGCGCGCGCTTATCAAAATGGCGGAGAAAAATGATTTCGCGCCACTCATTTTGCATGCTGTGGAAGATCGCAACGCGCAACAGAAAAATGTGTTGCCACAAAAGATCGTCGCGCTATTTGGCGAAGATCTTACCGGTGTCACTGTCGCTGTCTGGGGCTTGGCGTTTAAACCCGGCACCGATGACATGCGTGAAGCATCGTCTTTAGTATTGTTAGATAACCTGATCAAACGCGGCGCCAAAGTACAAGCCTACGATCCCGTCGCCATGCCTGCTGCACGCAATATATTACCGTCCGAATGGCTCACCTCCGGTAAATTAGTGCTAACAGAACATCAATACGACGCATTAAAAGGCGCAGACGCACTTGCCCTAGTCACCGAATGGAAACCTTTCTGTTACCCAGACATTTCCGCCATGAAATCATTGATGAAACAGTACATCATCATCGATGGACGTAATCAATACGATCCACGTCAAATGCGCGATGCGGGATTTGAATATTACGGTATTGGCCGCGGTTCGATACCTGCCCGCTCGCGACAGGTTGAGGTTGTTACAGCATAAAATTCATGTTTAATTTTAATATCTTATATAAACATATGTAATTTGGAAAATATATGTCAGACCCCATCTTGGACATAAAGAACGTGTCCAGGCTACAATTGAGTTGATCTGACCTTCACGCGAGGCAGAGACATTGTGTTAAGTTAAAAGCAAAACAGGACTTGATCATGCGACAGGTACCTACTTATCTCCTCATCGGCGATGGCCGTGTTTCTTGTCATTTTCAGCATTATTTCAAATATTTGGGGTTGTATTTCGAGGTCTGGCGCCGGGCAGATGGTATTGAGCTATTGTCTGCAAAGTTGATGCAGGCTACGCATGTGTTGTTGTTGGTTAATGATGGGGCAATTGAAGAGTTTATTAAAACAACACTGGATCCCGCGGTCTTCGCCGCGGGACGACGAACGCACGCCGCGGGACGACAGGCCGTCGTCCCGGCGAAAGCCGGGATCCAGCCCATAATAATCCACTTTTCTGGGAGTTTAACCACCGATCACGCCCACGGCGCACACCCACTCATGACCTTTAGCCACGATCTTTACGAAGAAAGTAAATATTGCAATATCCCATTTATCATCGACGACGCTGCGCCTGAATTTTCGCAATTACTGCCAGGGCTTCCCAATCCTCACTGGCGCTTGAATAAAAAACTCAAAGCAAAATACCACGCCCTATGTGTGTTGAGTGGCAATTTTAGCTGCTTGCTCTGGAATAAATTATTTAATGATTTTGAAAATGAATTAAATCTACCAGCTAGCGTCGCGCATCCATACCTACAACAACAAATGCAAAACCTTATGCAAAATCCCAAACAAGCGCTGACAGGCCCACTTGTGCGTGGTGATCAAGCAACCATAGCAAAAAATATTGATGCATTGGCAGGTGATGAATTTCAAGAAGTGTACCAAAGTTTTGTAAAAAATTACCAAACAGAGCCGCGCGCGTAAGCAAGCGGTATTAAACGAGGAGATGACAATGACAGTATTAGAATTCCAGCGCAAAAAACGCGAGCACGAAAAAATCAGCATGGTGACCTGCTACGACTACACCAGTGCTAAACTGCTCGCTCAAACATCCGTTGATTGTTTGCTAGTAGGCGACAGCGTTGCCATGACCATGCACGGTTTCAAAAACACTCTCTATGCCACAATAGAAATGATGTGCACACATACCGCCGCCGTCAGCCGTGGCGCGGGTGAAAAATTCATCGTCAGCGATTTGCCTTTTTTAAGCTACCGCAAATCTTTCACCGACAGCATGCATGCCATTCAATTATTAATGCAAAATGGCGCGAACGCCGTCAAACTGGAGGGCGCCGATGGCAACAC
Organism: Gammaproteobacteria bacterium; assembly: GCA_027459575.1. Taxonomy (GTDB): domain Bacteria; phylum Pseudomonadota; class Gammaproteobacteria; order DSM-16500; family DSM-16500; genus Aquicella. The sequence continues at coordinate 3,128 of DAIDIB010000089.1, forward strand.
AGACCTGATCAAGCATGCCGTGCAATCCGGTGTGCCAGTTATGGGTCATCTAGGCTTAACACCCCAATCCGTACATCAACTAGGTGGCTACAAAGTACAAGGTAAAACAGACGAAACCGCCGCCAAATTAAAACATGATGCGCGTGCATTACAAGAAGCAGGTTGTTTTTGCATCGTGCTTGAGTGTGTTCCCGCACAATTAGCCGCCGATATCACGCGTGAATTATCTATTCCCACCATTGGAATAGGCGCAGGCGCGGAAACCAACGGCCAGGTGTTGGTGTATCAAGACTTATTAGGTATGGATAAATCATTCAAACCAAAATTTGTTAAAACATTTATGGATGGTTCCGGCCATATTCGCAAAGCAGTCGAATCCTATATTAACGACATACATTCGGGAGAATTTCCACTTCATGAACATTCTTTCTAACACGAGCGAGTGCTGGGCGTTTCAACAATCCACGATTGGCAAAAAAATCGGTTTCGTGCCAACGATGGGAAATTTACATGCAGGTCATGCGAGCCTCATCGAACGGTCAAAGCAGGAAAATGACATTGCTGTGGTGAGTATTTATGTTAATCCCACACAATTCAATCAGCAGAGTGATTTTCAGCACTATCCGCGCACGCTGGAGCAGGATAAGGCATTGCTGGAATCATTAAAGGTTGATTATCTATTACTGCCTGATGAGCAAACGATGTATCCGGATAACTACCAGGTGCAATTATTAGAAACTGAGATCAGTCGTGAGCTGGAGGGCGAATATCGACCAGGTCACCTCGGCGGCATGTTGACGGTAGTGCTCAAATTGCTGAATTTAGTGCGCCCGACACACGCTTATTTTGGTGAAAAAGATTATCAGCAATTACTGTTGGTTAAGAAAATGGTGCAAGCATTATTGTTGCCAATTCAGATTATTGGCTGCGAAACGCTACGCGCTGAAGATGGTCTGGCTTTAAGCTCGCGGAATTCTCGTTTGACAGACGCGCAACGTAAGCAGGCGACGATTTTTCCTGAACTGCTACGACAAAATATTTCCGTAAAACTGATTACGGAAAATTTAATCAGGCAAGGTTTTAAAGTGGACTATATATCCGAAAAATGGGGGCGTCGACTCGGCGCAGTTTGGCTTGGTGAAATACGTCTTATAGATAATGTTCCTGTATAGAAAGGAGAAATCGCATGTTGTTATGTCTCGATGTTGGCAACACGCACATTCTTGGCGGTTTATATAACGAAGAAAAACTAACTGCTCGTTTTCGTTACGCGACACATCTAATCGGTACCGCAGACCAATTTGGTATATTTCTATTAAATATTCTGCAAGCGAACAATATTAAGCGCGATCAAATCAAAGCAGCTGCGTTATGTTCCGTTGTGCCAGGCTGTGATTACACGATCAAACACACCTTGCTGCAATATTTCGGCATCAGATGCTTTGTACTGCGCGCAGGCGTTAAAACAGGTTTAAATATCAAAACCAAACATCCCAACGAAGTAGGCGCGGATATTATCGCGGGAGCAATCGGCGCTACTACTGCTTTTCCTGATAAAAACATTATTATTGTCGACATGGGCACCGCCACAACCATCTGCGCAGTCACAAAGAAACGTGATTACCTCGGTTGCGCAATATTGCCCGGCATGCGTCTTGGCATGGAATCACTCCGTTCAAATACAGCTAAGTTGATGGAAGTAAACATCGAAAACCCCGAAGCCTACATCGGTCGCGCCACACGTGAAAGCATCCAGTCTGGATTGTTCTATGGAAAGCTGGGTGCGCTGAAAGAATTAATCAGCGGAATGAAAAAGGAAGCTTTCGGTAAGGAATCTGTAGTTGTAGTTGGCACTGGCGGTTTTGCGCAAATGTTCAAGGATAATAAGTTATTCGACACTATCCTGCCTGATTTAGTGCTGCAGGGAATCATGAAAGCCTATGTAACATCAATTTGATTTAATGAAATTTGATATTTTACCATGAAGAACCATGGCTATTGCATGGAACACAATTACGGCCATGGTCAAAAAAATATGGCGTTTAATTTTTAGGGTCAACGCAGAATCGAGTGGATCAATTTTCAATAATTTTGGTAACTGTTCAGCGTTAACCGCTGAACAGTTAGTGCGCCAAGCAAAGCTTGGCTTATCTTGCAGGTGAAAGTCCTGTCGTAGAAGGGGAACCGATCCCACTACGTAGCGAGTCTTGCGTTAACAGAGGCAACGAAGTTGACGAAGCGTAGACAGCGAAATTGGCGTGCCGAAACCCGAAACGCATAGGGTGAACGAAATTAGCCCCGAAAGCACCGTATCGTGAGAGCTGATGAGGTTAACTACTCAGCAGGCAAAAGAGGAAAGCAGGAACTAAATCGGGAATTCTGCATGACTCTCTCACCGGGGTTGCAAACGTCAGCGAGCCAGTAAAGATAGGCACAGGAACTTGGGAAATCCCCCTTTGTCAGCAAAGATGTCGTCTCAATTAAGAAATTAAGGGGCGTATGGAATTAGGAAATGGGAAAGAGAATATCAAAAGAAGCAATAGAATCAATTGTAAAGAAGGCTTTGTCTAGAGGAAATAAAACATTAGCTGAGGTTGCATCAGAAAATGGGGTTGGCCTTTCAAGTCTAACAAGATGGATTAAAAGCTGCCAAATACAAAAATGTGGTAAGATACCCGATCGAGCTGAACAATTTAGACATTTGCAAGCCGTTGCAGGACTTGATGAGACCGCAATTGGCGCTTATTGCCGCCAGCACGGTATATACAGTATGCAATTAAAAGAGTGGGAAAAAGATTTTATGCAACCAGTATCACCTGACCAAAAATTCAAAGCTGAAATTAGTGCATTACGCAAAAGAAATGCGGAACTTGAGCGTGAGCTGAGACGCAAAGAAAAAGCGCTAGCAGAGGCAGCTGCACTTTTGGTTTTGAAAAAAAAGCGGATGCGATCTGGGGGGAAGACGGGGACGCTTGATTCAAGCATCAGACCGGCTACATGCGATTGAATTAATTGATGAAGCCATTCAAGCCGGTGCACGATCTGCGCCGGCTTGTAATGTTATGCATATTTCTACGCGAACATATGAGCGATGGAAAAAGCCTTATGGCTAACAAGACAAACGCAAAACGGCTGATAGAGTTGTTGTAAATAAACTTACTCCCGAAGAAAGACAAGAAGTATTAAGTATCGCTAATAGCCAGCGTTTTCAAGATTTGCCACCATGCAAAATTGTACCGATACTTGCAGATGAAAAAAAATATGTTGCCTCAGAATCAACATTCTATCGTATTTTAAAAGAGGAAAATCAATTGGCCCATCGAGGGAAATCACGGCCTGCAAAACATAATCGGCCTAAGGAATGTATAGCTGCGGCACCTTGTCAGGTGTGGAGCTGGGACATCAGTTATTTGCCGACACAAGTGACCGGTTTATATTTTTATCTCTATATGATCATTGATATTTTTAGTAGAAAAATTGTTGGCTTTCGTGTTCATACAGAGGAGTCAGCTGAGCATGCATCACGTTTGATAGAACAAGCTTGTATTGATGAAGTTGTTTCACCCAATCAGCTGACTTTGCATCAAGATAATGGATCCCCTATGAAAGCGTCTGTCTTTCATGAAACGCTTAAAAAACTTGGTGTTATTCCATCATTTAGCAGGCCATCTGTCAGTGATGATAACCCTTATTCTGAATCACTTTTTAAAACAATGAAATATCGCCCAGAATTTCCGTCATGCAAACGATTCGAATCACTGGAAGATGCAAATAAATGGTGTGAGTGGTTTGTAGAGTGGTATAACAACGAGCATCTTCATAGCGAGTTAAAATTCTTGTCACCTGCTTGTCGCCACTCAGGGAAAGATAAAGTTATTCTTGCACAGCGACATGATACTTATCTTGCGGCAAAAGAAAAAAATCCATTACGATGGTCTGGAAGAAAAACACGAGATTGGAATTTGCCGCTTACCGTTTCATTAAATCCAAATAAAAATAAAAGGAATAATTCGTCGATTGAAAATATAAATTTATCGTGTATGATGGTTGCATAGATTAAAAGTCATATGCGACAACTTCGCTGAAAAATTCCGTTACGCATCCTTTTTTTTGATTGCCATGTTGCTCGATATGAAGGTTGATGCCGTTTTTCCAGTCCATGGTGCGAGGCACAATGACTTTCGCCGTGGCAAGCGTCTTGGAAAAAAAGATCATTTGGTTCAATGGAGAAAACCTGCAAGACCAACATGGATGGACAAGGAAACGTACGACAAATTTCCTGATTGTATTACTGTTCGAGAAGTAATGGTCAGTAACGCTAGCGACGGGTTTAGGTCACGATCACGAATCGTTGTCACCACATTTTTGAACCCAAAAGAAGTTCCAAAAAAAGAATTGGCATTGCTGTATGACAACAGATGGTGCGTGGAGCTAGATCTGAGATCAATCAAAGAAACCATGCACATGGGAATATTGCGAGGAAAAACACCAGCTATGGTGCACAAAGAAATATGGGCGCATATTTTAGCATACAATTTAATACGAAAGATAATGGCTCAAGCAGCTATTACTCACAATAGAAATCCACGAGAAATTAGCTTTAAACTTGCGCTGCAAATGATTGATGCTTTTCGTCAGGCTGGCATTCTTTCAGAGAAAAATAAGGAAAATT
>DAIDIB010000090.1 GCA_027459575.1 Gammaproteobacteria bacterium
TCTCACCCGATACTCGCGCGGGTTTGAGTTATCACTCTAAAGTGGTGCATCATCTTACTGGAACGTCAACATTTACCGGGCCATTGGCCGTAGATGAAGCTCTGGAAGGCCCAAAGAATCCATCTGGTCGTAATAAATTAAATATTGCATTGCCACCATACACGGCATTGAGCTTTTATCATCGTTTGCAGTCACCATTCGCTGTCATGGCGAGCGTGATTTACACACAATGGAATACCATTCAAAATTTGGTATTGCAGGATGTAGCGGGTGTTTCTCCAACATTGGATCGTACAGCAAGTCTTGTTGTGACCATTCCGCAATTTTATCATAACACCTGGAATATCTCTGTCGGTGGTGATTATTTCGCGACAGATAAAATAACGCTGCGTAGCGGTATTGGTTACGATCAAACACCTGTCAGCAATGAAAACCGCAACGTGCAAATGCCGGACAATGATCGGGTTGTCATCGCCCTCGGTGGCCATTATCAGGCAAGCAAAGCGATAGGTCTAGATGTAGGTTATATGCATCTTTTCATTCAGAAAGCGCATATTAATCCACCAGCACAAGTTACAGGATTTGAAGTTGCGAATACCAGTGGTAGTGTTAAAGCGGGCGCAGATGTGTTTTCGGCGCAGGTGACGTGGGACATTGCATAACCTGTCATCCCCGCGAAGGCGGGGACCCATTTCAAGCAAAGAGCCGTCGCATTGGTCCCCGCATTCGCGGGGATGACAGGCTTCGGCGCACGACGAGGTTATTTTAAAGGAGCTTACTATGAAAAAAGTGTTTATTTTAGTTTTGTTTACTATCACCAACGCTGCTTATGCAGATACCTTCGAAAGCACAACGACCACCCAATCACAACAAACTCAAACACAGCCCCAACAAAAAACCACCATCATTAAACAAGAAAAAACGACTGTCACTAAGCAAGAAAACAAACCTAAATCAAATGGGCAAAGCACTTCTGTTTACGACAACATTCGTTCGGGCTGGAATAAGTTTATTGATGTGTTGGCGCCGCCGGATAAGAAATGAATGTGATGTCATTCCGCGGCCATGCCGCGGAATGACACAAAAAAACTAAACATTTAATTTTCTAAACATCAAATCAAAAATAGTCGCCTTCGGACCACCTTCAATCGTCACTTCAGAATTGCTCTTCCAGTTAATATAAATACCTTCCGCATTCGGCAGATTATTTGGCTTGCCAATACCATTATTAGGCGTCACATTCACAACCGCCACTTTACGCGCATCACAATTCTTCGACATGTAAACCGTCACATCACAGCTTGGCGAGCAAAAGAAACCAATCGCGCCGGTTGGAATATCGAAAGTGTTATTTGGTGCGTTATCTATCGGCTGCATAATACCCGCATCGCCTAAAAAAGAAGAACAGGGGCTTTGATAACCAGAGCCAGGATTATGTGCATCCGATGTTGCATAATAATGGGTATTGTTAGTCACTTTGAAATTCGCGTATGAACCGGTTGGCAATACGCACACTGCAACACTGCAGGCAAGAATTGACTTTATAAATTTACTCATTTCATACTTCCTTATATATCATCTAGCATTTATCAATAGTTACTTCAAATGACTGATTTTTCCTCACGCAATATTCACTACCAGGCTTTGATTCTGGATCGCCAATGAGACCTGTATCTACATCAAAATAAGCAGTGGCAATAACAGCACCGGTGCAGTTGTCAGATAAATAAACATCAGCTTTACAACGTTTAGTATTTAAAATACAGGCGGCTCTAACTTTCTTTCCATCAATTGTTCTGGAATCGTGTTTAGGTGTGACGCCCTCGCCATTCGGTATTCCGCTTGAACAAGCATTATCGTTAGTCACAACAGTGGATGGAAAATCTGTATTATTATGAATAGTGAGAGAAGGCGATGCCAACGCAAGCGAAGACAAGCTAATCGTTCCAACAGCTAAAATGCTGTTAATAATCGTACGTAACTTCATACTTTCTCCTGGTGGTCAAAAGTTAATAGAAGCAAAGCATACCCGGTGGGGTGGTCAATGTTCAAGCTCTAAATTTATTTCCAGTCGGGATAATAATTTTTATGCCTTCTTGCAACGAGTTATCGTCAATCAGGTTGGCAAGGCGGATAGCGGAGGGTGTTGTGTTAAATTTGCGCGATATTTTGGCAATGGTATCGCCGCGTCGAACCATGTAGACCGTATCGCCCGGCTGTATCGTTTTCGCCTCTTTATTATCGTTATTACGATGCGTGGGAATAATCAATTGTGTGCCAGGCACCACCAGGCCAGCTTTTATGCGATTGGCCATCGCAATTGATCGGCTATTTATTCCAAAACGTTTGGCGATACTCGCCAGAGAGTCTTTTTTGCGAACCATATAAATAGTGTCGCCTGGTTGCATAATATAGCGCGACGTCGTTTTGTTAAAACTTAACACTGGTTTAACTTTTTCTTTAACGGTATTAACAAACATGGGTCTCGCTTCTTCTTTTTCTACCGCCAGGGTGGTGCTGGCGTTTGGAATCAGCAGATGATTACCATGGCGCACCGTATTTTTTGACAAACGATTTAATTGACGAATCGCTTTTGGTGTCGTCTGGAATTTATTGGCGATTGATGCCAGTGTGTCACCGACTTTTACTTTGTAATGCAACCAGCGCACTTGCGCTTGTGGTTGCACGGGCGCGTTCTGCATCGCGCTGGCTAAATTCTCCGAAAAGTCGACTACATTTTCGATGGGCAATATAATTTTGTAAGGTCGTTGTAACGACGCGGTTGGCTGTTTAAATCCCGGATTAAGTTGCAGCAAGCGTTTGTAGCTGATGCGTGCGTAATTTGCCGCGTCTTTCAGGCTGACCGATGCTTTTAAATCCACTTGCGCGAGATAGGGCGCGTTGCGCACGGGTGGAAAATAAACGGGATAACGCTGCGGGTTGCTGATGATAACCGCTAGCGCCAGCAGACTGGGAACGTAATCTTTGGTTTGTTGCGCGACAGGTAACGACCAAAAATCCGTGTCTTGTCCATTACGAATGTTGCGCTTGATCGCTGCCATCACATTTCCTTCGCCAGTGTTGTACGCGGCGATCGCGAGCAGCCAGTTGCCATCAAAAAAACTTTGCAAATAAGCGAGATAATTTAGCGCCGCGCGAGTTGAGGCGATCACATCACGACGACCGTCATACCACCAGTCTTGTTTGATACCCAGACCATTCGCTGTGCTTGGCATTAATTGCCAAATACCCGCCGCGCCCACATTAGAAAGTGAATACGGGTTGTAACCACTTTCCACGATGGGCAGTAACACTAATTCCGCGGGCAAATGACGTTTTTTGACTTGTTGCAAAATATAATAAAGATATGGCGCGGCGCGCGTCGCTGAACGCAGCAGGAAATCTTGATTATTCATGAACCATTCAATTTTTTCCTGTACAGCCGGCACTTCTTCATAATGCGGCAGGGTAAATTCTTCTCGTAACGCATCCCACAAATCATCAGCGTGACGATAACGATTAATGTCATCAGCCAGTTTTTGTTTGTGTTCAACCGAAAGTGGCGCGTTTTGTTGGGGCTCGTAAAGCTGAAGACCATCATAAACGGGCGCGCGAGCTGCGAAGCTGACGGTGCTGATCAGCGCAAAAAGAATGGCTGCTATTAATATTTTTATTCTGGCTAACAACTTTAACTCCTAAAGTGCCAATTCCTGGACAGTATCCTAGACAGTCTGTAGCAGTATGCTATAGTACCAAAGTATTTATGAATGGACAGCAACTTTGGCGCACGGTTACCGTACCTTACAGCACTGGAATCAATGGCTAACCCATCAGTTTTTGGGCGGTGCGTTGCTGGAGGCGGAACAACAGGTGTTGACTGGCTTGCTTGATCGGCATTATGGCAAACAGGCGCTGTTAATTGGCGTGCCTGGACAAGCTGCCTTGCTGAATAACAACAACATGGCCTGCCACACATTAATCAGTCCCATTCATCACAGCAAACAAACGGCCTACATTGAAGCGGATTTTCATGATTTGCCCATTTTAACGGGCAGTATCGATTTAGTCTTGTTGCCTCACACGCTGGAATTTGTCGATAACCCCAGGCAATTATTGAGCGAGGCCTGTCGTATTATTAAGCCAGAAGGCTTGATTGTGATTTTTGGTTTTAATCCATACGGCGCTTGGCGATGGCGTAAAAAAACCGTTGGTAGTTTAATTCAGCGTCACCATGTCAAGAACTGGTTAAAACTTGCGGAGTTTTATCTGGAAAAAGAATCCTCATTTTTATACAGACCGCCTATTGAATCAGTGGGAGTTTACCAAAAGCTGGCTTTTCTGGAACGAATAGGTGGGGTGCTCTATCCCTTGCTCGCAGGCGCGTATGCGGTGGTTGCCAGAGCAAAAGTAATACCACTTACGCCAATTAGACTTCAATGGAAGCAAAACTTGAGTAATATTCGTATCTCCACTACTATTCCGGGCAATATAGCACGATGAAGCACGTTTATATTTATACAGACGGCGCGTGTCGTGGCAACCCGGGGCCGGGTGGCTGGGGCGCGTTATTGCGCTATGACAAGCATGAAAAAAAATTGTTTGGTGCGGAAGAGCAAACCACCAATAATCGCATGGAATTGACCGCCGCCATCATGGCGCTTGCGGCACTCACGCAGCCTTGCAAAATTGAGCTTTATACAGATTCGCAATATTTACGCAAAGGCATGACGGAATGGCTTGCGGGCTGGAAGGCCCGTGGCTGGAAAACCGCTGATAAGAAGCCAGTTAAAAATGATGATTTGTGGAAATTGCTTGAAACGGAAACGGAGCGGCATCATGTTTCCTGGCACTGGATTAAAGGGCACAGCGGTCATCCGGAAAACGATATTGCCGATGAGCTCGCGAATCATGCGATTGATACATTATTGAAGGGTTAATATGCGCCAAGTAGTACTAGACACAGAAACCACCGGCCTGCGAGTTGAGGATGGGCATCGTATCATTGAAATCGGCTGTATTGAATTAGTCAATCGCCGCATCACCAGCAATCACTTTCATCATTACATCAATCCGCAACGTGAAATTGAAGCGGGCGCGGCCGCGGTGCATGGCATCACTAACGAATCACTTAAAGATAAGCCTTTTTTTGCCGACATTTTAGAATCATTCATGTCATTTATTGACGGCGCCGAACTGATTATTCATAACGCGCCATTCGATTTGTCATTCTTGAATAATGAATTACAACTCGCGCGCATGAAGTGGAAAACCATTGCGGATCACTGCGCTGTCATCGATACCTTGCCGATGGCGCGTCAGTTACATGTTGGCCAGCGTAATAGTTTAGATGCACTATGCAAACGCTATGGGATCGATAATTCCAAACGCGATTTGCATGGCGCGTTACTGGACGCTAATTTATTAGCGCGTGTTTATTTGGCCATGACCGGCGGGCAAGGCAGTTTCTTCGACACCTCCTCCAGTACCAGCGAAAATGAAAACACATGTTTTGAACAAAGCCAGGCCACATCCGTGCAAAAGCACCATCTGATTGTATTAAAAGCGAGCGAGGCGGAGCTGGCTGAGCACCATAAGTACCTGGAACGAATTAAAAAGAAAGGTCAATGCTTGTGGGACGATCAATAAAACGATAATATTCAACACATCTGCAAACTGGAGAGATGGCTGAGCGGTCGAAAGCGGCGGTCTTGAAAACCGTTGAGTCCTCACGGACTCCGGGGGTTCGAATCCCTCTCTCTCCGAAAACACTAAGGGGCAACCTTGATAAAAGTTCTATTAATCGACGATCACGAGCTTGTTCGCATGGGAATCAAGCGCCTGTTACAGGATGTACCGGGTTTTAAGGTGGTCGGTGTAGGAGGTACCGGCGAGGAAGCCGTCCAGCTTGCTAAAGAACTGGTGCCCGACGTCGTCATCATGGACGTCAACATGCCGGGAATAGGCGGACTTGAAGCCACACGCAAGATGATCCGCCACAATCCCGACATTAAGATTCTTGCTTTAACCATTTACGAAGATGAACCTTACCCCTCCCGTCTCTTGCAAGCGGGCGCCTCAGGGTATATAACCAAAGGGTGCGATCCAGAAGAAATGATACGAGCTGTGCGTACTATTCACTCGGGACAACGCTACATCAGCCCCGGCATCGCCCAGCAAATCGCTATCAAACGTGTTACCAAAGGAGAGGGTTCACCGCTGGATCTCTTGTCTGAACGTGAACTACAAATTATGTTGATGATCACGCAAGGACAAAAAGTACAGGATATTTCTAAAAAACTTTGTTTGAGTCCAAAAACAGTAAATAGCTACCGATACAGGATTTTTGAAAAATTGGGAATTAACAGCGATGTCGAGCTGACGCTGATGGCCATGCGACTCGGAATGCTAGAAGGAGCCAAAGCCGAAGCCGATTAGGATTGATAAGGAGATTCGGTTATGGAAAGTCAAACAGCTCGAAAAGTAGAAGATGCAAAAAAAGAAGAAGCTAAAACATCAGAAGAAAAAATCAAGAAAATGTTGCAGGAAATTCTTGATGGCATGAATGGTTACATTCGAAAACATTCAGATTACGTAAAAAGCCCCACCTCCGAACGATTACTCAGCATAAAAAAAATAGCATTAGCGATTTATCGTTATTACCCGCACAATAAAGATGTTAAGGCGGCAGATGAGTCTGCAAAAAAAGGTGATCTTCCAGAGGAATTAATAAAAACTTTTGACAGTAATCTGGGTGACATGTTCAACTTTTTAGACGATGCCGCGCGTCATGGAAAACCTTTGGATACCAGCCACCTGAAGTTACTGCCTGAATTAAAAGAATTTTACAAGTCTGAAGTATTACCGTGTTCACTCCACGGATTTCATGCAATTATTGGATTGATACAAACTGAAATCAAACTCATGCCCAGCTGGCGAGGAAGAAGTGAGTTAAGAGATGCGCTTGTAACCGCTATTTCAGGTTACGATACTATTTCGCAAGAACTTGGTACAAACGTTTATATTGCCGGTTACTCAGGCGAAGTAAGTTTTGCAGAAATGTTAAAAAGACCGACCGCTTTTGCTAATTATCTTTATGAAGCACTAACGACAAGCCGAATTTATCAGGAGGGATATCGCACGGTGACCTTTAGTGGCGCCAACAAAAGCTTTTTTGTTACCTTTTGTTCTTCTAAAGAGGCGGCACTCACAGTGATAAAAGAACATAAGCTTGAAGAGGCAGCTTGCTTTGGCGCTGAATTTTCATTCACCTTGCGAAAAACACCGCCTGACGAAATTGGTCAGTACATTCCCTTGTTATCATCTGTACAGCAAATGGATATCTGGGAAACCACGAAATCACACAGTCGTTCCAATGCATATGGTGTAGAATGCCATAGCACCAAGCCTGCATTTGTGCTTACCGATAAACCTTCATTAGCTCCAGGAAAAAAGCAATGAGCATGATTCATGCGTAACCTCAAAGCCTTTCTCGCGAATTTACCGCACCATGCCGGTGTGTACCAGATGCTGGACGAGAAAGGCGAGGTCATTTATGTGGGCAAGGCAAAAGATTTAAAAAAACGCGTTAGCAGTTATTTCTCTGGTCGCGCTAAAGATCCGAAAACACTTACACTGCTCAAACACATCAGTGATATCGATATTACAGTCGCGACCAGTGAAAACGAAGCAGTGTTGCTGGAATGTAATCTCATCAAAAAATATCGTCCACGCTACAAT
>DAIDIB010000091.1 GCA_027459575.1 Gammaproteobacteria bacterium
TTCCGCCAACAGTTGGCTGAAAAAGCGTTTGCGCTTACTAGCTATTACGACACGATGATTCATCGTCATTTTATGGGTAGCGGTAACAGTGAGCGGAATTGTCCTGAAACACTTAATTTACGGTTGCAGAAAAAATCAGAATTACGCTACGGCGAAAACCCACATCAAAAAGCGTGCGCGTATCAGTTAGATCAGATGCAATCCGGTGTGTTTGCCGCGCAACAATATCAAGGCAAGCCATTATCCTATAACAATATGCTCGATAGTGAAGCAGCATGGTCTTGCGTACAAGAGTTTGAGCAACCAGCCTGTGTGATTGTAAAGCACGCCAATCCTTGCGGTGTGGCGGTGGCGAATTCGATTGATGAAGCCTGGCAGCATGCGCTGCAAGCGGATCCCGTGTCTGCTTTTGGTGGTGTGATTGCACTGAATCGTCCTTGTACTAAAGTAGTGGCAGAAGCGGTAGCCAATATTTTTATGGAAGTGATACTCGCACCGGCTTACAGCCCAGAAGCGTTAGAATTGCTTGCTAAAAAACCTAACTTGCGCGTTTTAGTGATGCCGCAAGACAAAGGCATGAATTGGGAGTACAAGTTTATTACGGGTGGCGTGTTAGTACAGGAAAAGGATCAACAGATTATCGCGCCGGAAGAATTACAAATCGTCACCCGCGCGAAACCAGACGATAAGGCGATTACTGCCATGTTATTTTCGTGGCGTGTCATCAAGCATATTAAGTCAAATGGGATTTTAATCGCGAACAATCACGCGACCATTGGCATCGGCGCGGGACAAGTATCACGTATAGACGCTGTCGATATCGCCGTGCGCAAAGCAGGTGAGCGTGCACGCGACGCGGTGTTGGCTTCTGATGCGTTTTTCCCATTCCGAGATGGTATCGATCGTTTGGCAGGAACTGGCATCCGTGCAATTATTCAGCCGGGCGGTTCCGTGCGCGATGAGGAAGTTATCGCTGCGTGTGATGAGCTTGGTATTGCTATGGCGTTCACTGGTAAGCGCTGTTTTAGACATTAATTGTGTACTCGGATCAACTTCATCGGTGATACGGTAACCACGTCCCGGTAGGCGTCGTCCCGGCGACACCCGGGATCCAGTTATAACTACGCTGGATCCCGCGGTCTTCGCCGCGGGACGACGCCTCCCGGTCCGCCGTTCAATACCTGTTAAAAACATCAATTTTCAATAAGTTACCTCTTCATAATTCTCTATCTCTCCTGCGCTATACTATAAGAAAGTCGCTCTAAAGCTGGTTATAACTAAAAAAGAGGATGTGGCTATGCTGGAAAGAACGATTATTCCTATGGTACCGACAGTTATCGATCCCGCACTGTTAACAAATGGACGGTTGTTATCGCCAGAAAATATAAAAAAAATTCAGGATAAATTGGCGAAGCAGGAATTGCAGCCGGGTAGAATCAGCAAAAAAACACTTCAAGATGTGGGTATAGACTCATCTTATAGTGTTATTGCTCTTGATAAGGATCAGATATTTGTTATTGCTCCTGGCGAGAAGCAAGGCATGTTGTTAGGCAAAGGCTCTGTTGGAAAAGTGAAAGTGGTGCAAGACATAAACGGTGATTTTTTCGCATTAAAAATATGTAAACAAAGCAGCGAGAATGATAAAGAAAATCAGACTCGTGAATACGACATGCTAACGCGGGTAGAACAAGCCATCGGGTCAGTGACATATTCGTCTGCATCTAAAAAAGAAAAGATGTTTGCTGTGATCATGCCTATGGCACCTGGCGTGGATGCAAATAAAATTCCACTTCTCAGTGTCTTGCAAAGCACTAATGTATGTATCAACATTGTCAGCTCTCTAATTGAGTTGCACGATAAGGTAAAATTGCTTCATCTCGATATTAAGCCAGAAAACATAAGAATTGATCCCGTCACAGGAAAGGTGACGCTAATCGATTTTAGTTCGGCATTAACACTCGATGCATCAGGGAAGGCGCAGGGTATTTTGACAGGCACGCCTTTTTACATGGCATTTGAGTTATTGGATAAATTTGTGGATGAGTATTACAAAAAAATAACTATTCCTCCGGTAGAATACTCCGCCGCAACAGAAACATACTCGCTGGGGCTGGCTTTAGCCTTTATTCTTAAGCTGCAAACCAGAAAGACATTTTATCACGATTCTGATCGCACGTTTGCTCCCTATCTGGTTGCGGCCATGAATAGTGATATTGTAAGGCGGAACGTGACATTTAAAGACCCCACAATTCGCAAAGAAATTGTTGAATTACTCGCAAAGATGACGTCGAAGAAGCCCGAAGATCGACCCGCATTATCAGCTGTTGCAACTTCATTTCAGAAAATTCTTGAAAAACTGAATATAAACCTGGCTTATCATTTAAAAGTTGCTTTAATCGATGTTGGAGAGTTTAATTTACTTTCGCCTATTCAGCAACGAAGCATGATTAACGCTCTGGAATATGAACGATTCGACCAGATTCAACTGGTCGTAGAAGGTAAAATCGATAAAAAAGCAGCGGAAAAAGTATTCAGAAAATTAAATGACTCCCAATTGTTAGTAAGGCAAGACGTGATTCATGGTGAAGCATCTGGGGTGGGTTTAATCACCGGCGCGAAAGAGTTATCCAGTCAACAGGAGCTTCGCATATCTGCCACATGGGTAACAATGCGTTCCTTAAACACGGAAGAAAAAGAAAAGTTAACATCTGGCGAAGTAAGATTAATTCAATCTGTGGCTCCGTCTATCGTACAGAAAGAAAAAGTTATTCGTACCGACGTTATTCAGCTTCTCCCCCCAAAAATGGATCCCCGTGATCTTATTAATGGGAAATTATTATCAGATAACACGATCAATTCTATTCGAGAGGCTATCAGGAATGATCAGATTAAAATTACTGGCAATGGTGGTCGAATTACGAAAGCTGAACTAGAAAAATTAGGCATTCCGGCTAAATACAATATTTATGCATTGAAAAACGCAGATGGTTCATATCGGTTATTTGCGGCATATAAAGGCCAAGAGAAAGCCTTGGGAGCTGGAACGCAGGGAAAAGTGAAAATTGTACAAGATCTCGATAATGGAAAATTTTACGCAGCTAAAACTCTCGAGCAGCCAGTCGGAAGAGACGTAATTAGGCAGGCGTACATAGATACCGAAAAAGAAAATTTAAAAAAAGCAGGCCAATGGATGGGTGAATTGAAATATCAACCTGCTAAAAAAGGAAGTACAAAGCCCAATAGAGATATCGTCATCATGGAGCTGGGGGAGGGCGCGTCTTTATCTAAAGACAGGATGGTCTCGTTGAAAGAAATTGATATCTTGAACATGTTGGACGATGTGCTAATTCAACTCGCTGATTTACATCAGCGCAAATTAATACATGCCGACATAAAACCAGATAATATACTGCTTTCAATGAACAAAACGAAACTTATAGATTTGGGCATCGCCATTACTCTGGAGCAGGTGGGTGGTAAATTTAAAGCATTCGTAACAGGTACTCAGAATTACCTTCCCTCTGAATTCATGAAAAATAAAAGTGGTGAGTTTAGTGAAAAAACAGATATCTATAGTTATGCTATTGCCATGGGCGAAGTTCTGGAGTTGGTTAAAGATGGTGATGTAAACGGCAGCAAGCGACTGGTATTGGTGGATGAGCAAGATCCTGTATTTGCAAAAAATACGATTATTAAAGATCCCCAGCTTCGCCATCAGTTATTGATGTGGTTAGCAACCATGACTGATACCAATCCCGAGCGTAGACCCACTGTGAAAGAAGCCAGGGCGGTGATAGGAACAATGTTGCAGCAAATTGCTGGCACACCCGAAGCAACTAAGAACATTGCTATTCTTGATTTAAAGGAATGGCGGGATGCAAATGCTGCTGATCGTGGTAAGTTATTGCAGGATTTAAAAACCTATGATGAGATAAGGCTAATATCTACAGATATGGGTATGTCCGAATCAGAAGCACAACGATTAATTAAATCTCTTTCAGAAGCAAAACTTCGGGTGCATTCGACTCTAACACACGGCGATGAGAGTCTTGTTCAGTTGGCCCAGGCCATACCGCGCGTTGAGTCCAGCAAACATACCTTGCTAACGCTGACTGGTTTACAGAGACAAGACGGACAGCAATTAAAAAAAGAAGGAATAGACTTGCATCAATTAGGCACGGTCTCGCGGGATAAATTGACTTCCAGTGCCTTTTTTGCCAAATCAGGTGTAACATCAGTCGCAAACCAGACAAAGAAGACTGGTGTTGATGAGCAAGAGCCCATTAATATCAGTCCGGGCTATTCAAAGAATTCAGACTCAAAAGATTAAACATGAGAGGTCATTATGGACGCCAGACAAGTAAAAATTAAATTTACCAGAGACTGTCGAATGATTATCGATGAAATTGGACAGGCGATTTTTGATGAAATTGAGATAAACAATACTATGCCGGGCGATGAAGTCGGGTTAAGAGAAATCGCCTCGCTTATCAATCGATATTTAGCCATTGAAATTGACACAGATAATCTACCTATAGATTATTGTTTTCCTGCCGTTGATTTATTCGACGAAACAAAAAAAATCGATCCCGATGAATTTGCCAGATTGCTGGCGGAAATAAAAAAAATTAGTCACGAAAAGTTGGGAAATCCGGTGATAAAAGAGGTTATTGCCAAGATTGCGCAGATTGGGACGGATGAAAGTGTTTCCATGAATGTCTATACACAAAATCCCGCCGGTATGAATCTTCATACCTTATTTAGTAAAAGCGATGATTTATGGAAAGATGAAATATCCAGAAAGTTTAAGCTTGAGACAGAGGACATGGTTAAAAAGAAAAAAACCGACGAATCTTATGGGGATTTGTTTAAACGTCTGTCCGGAAAGCATGACGAATTTACTTGTTATCTGGTGATATTGCAAACTAACACCGGTGATGCCATGACTTGGCTAAATGAAGCTCAAGCAGATGCTTTCAGCAGTGGAAAATTATTTCGCTCCAGTGATGAGGCCGAAGAGTTTTTGTTTACGAACGCCATACGCGGTGTTCCTTTATGTATTCAGCTTAGTCTTAGTCGTGAGGAAGCATCTAGTAAAATTGCTGGTCGAGAGCCTATTAATTCTCACATTATCAAAGTGAATGGTTTTCCTGTTGCGTATGAAAATAGGAGATTCAGCTTTTCCGCGTTCTAGTGTAACATGGCACCAAATTATTGGAGGTTGCCATGCCACAAATTTTAGTCAGTATTCTCATGGGTTCCAAATCCGATTGGGGTGTGATGGAGGAAGCCAGTAAGTTATTGGATCAATTACATATTCCACACGAAGCTCGTGCTTTATCTGCTCATCGTACGCCCGATGCCCTGTTTGATTACCTCAAAGACGCCGAAAACCGCGGCGTGGAAGTCTTCATAGCCGCTGCTGGTGGCGCTGCCCACTTGCCGGGTGTGGTGGCGGCAAAAACCATTGTGCCGGTATTAGGTGTGCCAATGACCTCCACGACCTTTGTAAATGGTCTGGACGCGCTATTATCTATTGTGCAAATGCCGGCGGGTATTCCGGTGGGCACATTGGCGGTTGGCAAAGCGGGTGCCAAGAATGCCGCGCTACTTGCAGCGGCGATATTAGGTAATAAGTACCCCAAAACAAATGAGGCATTAAAAGCTTTTAGAGTAGAACAGGCTAAAGCAGTATTAGATGTAGCCAAGTTGAAATAATCGTAACCGTCGTCCCGGCGAAAGCCGGGACGACGGTTACACATACGGAGAAAAGTATGTTCCCACCAGAGCCACTACGAGAGTTCGATCCCGCCATCTGGCAAGCTATTGAAGACGAAAAGCAACGTCAGGAAGACCATATCGAGCTGATCGCCTCGGAAAATTATGTCAGCCCAACGGTGCTGGCAGTGCAAGGTTCTGTGTTGACGAACAAATACGCCGAAGGCTATCCACACAAACGTTACTACGGCGGTTGTGAATTCGTCGATGTGGCCGAAGAATTGGCGATCACCCGCGCGAAAAAATTATTTGGCGCGGATTATGCCAATGTGCAACCGCATTCTGGTTCGCAAGCTAACGCGGCGGCGTATGCGGCGATGATTCAGCCGGGTGACACTGTGTTGGGGATGAGTTTGGCGCACGGTGGACATTTAACACATGGCTCGCCAGTGAATTTTTCCGGCAAGCTTTACAAGTTTTTTTCCTATGGCCTGCGCGCAGACACACAAGAAATTGATTACGATCAGGCTGAGCAATTAGCGCATGAACATAAGCCAAAATTAATCGTGACAGGTTTTTCCGCCTATTCGCGTGTAGTGGACTGGGCGCGTTTTCGCAAAATCGCAGACAGTGTCGGCGCTTATTTGATGGCGGATATCGCTCACGTGGCTGGTTTGGTCGCGGTAGGTCTATATCCTTCGCCGGTGCAAATCGCGGATGTTACCACGACAACGACGCATAAAACGTTGCGCGGCCCACGTGGCGGCATGATTCTTGCCAAGGCGAATCCTGACCTGGAAAAGAAATTAAATTCCGCGGTGTTTCCCGGCGGCCAAGGCGGCCCATTGATGCATGTGATCGCAGCTAAAGCCGTGGCGCTGCAAGAAGCGTTGCAACCTACATTCAAAACATATCAACAGCAAGTATTAAATAACTCACGCGCGATGGCGAAGACTATCATGTCGCGCGGTTTCAAGATTGTGAGTAATGGCACAGACGACCATCTGATGCTGATCGATTTGATCGACAAAAACATCACTGGCAAAGACGCGGAAGCAGCACTTGGTCAGGCATTTATCACCGTCAACAAAAACGCCGTGCCAAATGATCCACAATCGCCATTTGTCACCAGCGGTATTCGCATAGGCACACCTGCCGTGACCACACGTGGTTTCAAGGAAAAAGAATGCGAGCAAGTGGCGAACTGGATGTGCGATATACTTGATAACTTGCAAGATCAGGCGACCATCTCACGTGTTAAACAGGCTGTGCTGGAATTATGTAAGCGTTATCCTGTTTACGGGAAAATAAATGGGACTGTCTATGCCTAATCATCAAAAGCTTGATCTGTCATCTCTGGTAAAAGCAGTGACCTCTCTGGAAGTGGCGCTCGCTGCTTATCAAAAGAATTCAGCCGATTTATTCGTTCGAGATGCTTCGATTCAGCGTTTTGAGTATACCTATGAACTTTGCCACAAAATGTTAAAACGCTATTTGGAATTGACGGAGCCCAGTGCTGAAGAGATTGATCAAATGCAGTTTGCTCAGTTAATTCGTACCGGTTCTGAGAAGGGATTGCTGTTAAATGGCTGGGATGTATGGACGAAATATCGTTACGCGCGTAATTTGACGAGCCATACTTACAATGAAGATAAAGCAATCGAAGTGTGTCAGATTATCCCGGGTTTTTGTAAAGACGCAAAATTTTTGCTGGAAAAGTTGAATGAGCGAAATTAGTCTTAAAGACGATCACTTGGCGTTTATGCGGACGATTTTACAAAAACATCTTCCATCAAATGCCAAGGTTTTGTTATTTGGCTCGCGCGCGACGGGTAAAGCAAAGCCATATTCAGATATTGATCTTTGTATTGATGTTGGTGAACCGCTTTCACTAGAGTCGCTTGCCAGACTCGCCAGTGATTTCGAGGATT
>DAIDIB010000092.1 GCA_027459575.1 Gammaproteobacteria bacterium
TGTTGATCGGGATCCTTAATTATTCCTTTAACTGCAGTATCAAATTGTTTCTGCTCAGCATCAACTTGTGTTTTATCCTTCGGTGACGGAAGCTTGTCTACTGCGTCATCAAATACTTTCTGTGCAACCTGAATATCTTTTTTCTGTGTATCAGAAAGATTGCCGACCTTATCCATCGCTTTTTCAATGGCTTTTTGCAAATCATCGCGTTTTTGTTGCAGGTTGTTAAACTGCTTGTCGATGTACTTCTGAGCATGTGCTTCATCTTGAATTCTATCGAAGCGACTTTGCCCTGGCCAATGGATAGCTTTTTTGCGGATAATCATGCCTGGCGGTCCCACCAATTTTTTCGGATCAAAGTCTTTATACTGTTTCAGAGCGTCACTCAACGCTGCCGCGGCTTTATTTATCTTGTCTACACGATCATCAAGGCGTTTTTCTGCATCCATCTTGTCTTTTTCGCCCGCAGCCAGTTTTTCTGCTTTGCCAATAGCGTCTTCAAATTTCTTCTGCTCATCCTTGTCTGGATTTTTAATTTTTTTCAATTCATCAACTATAGCTTTCAAATCTGTTTTTTCAACCTTATCGCGATCGGTATTACTTAGATCAGTTTCAAGTTTCTTTTCCAAATTGTTTAAGTCAATCTGTAATTTATCTCGAGCTGCTTTATCCTTTTCTGGAATGAGCGCTATCGCCTCTTTCAATTGTTCTACTGCATCTTTAATTTTTTGATCAGGATTTTTAGCGGCTTCCCACTGATCCTTGAGTTGTTGCAACCGTTCAGTGCTGTCAATTTTTACCTTATCCAGATTTGTTTTTGCGGTTTTCATGCCTGTCAATTTTTCGTCTTGAACGACAAGTTTTGCTTCTGCTGCTTCTAATGCATCTACCTCTGGAGAACCCGCCGCTTTTCCAGCAGCTTTTGTTCTTAAGTCAGCAACTTCAGTTTTCAAAGCATCCACTGCTTTCTTCTGTGCATCAATATCGTTTATCAACTGCTGAGGAAACTTCGCGATATCAGCCGCGGTTAAGGTATCCGTATCCTGCAAAGCCTTTTGATGTTGCTGCAACCCTCTGGCATTAGCAAAATCATCTACTAACTTATGCATTTCGCTATTTGCGTTTGCCTTGGCAATTTCTTTTTCGTACCACTGTCTCTCATGCGAGCCTCTCTTGTCATAAATCGCTTGTAGGAAATTCTTGTCCACTTCAAAGCCGACACCCTGAATCATGCATTCTTCCAGCATGGTTTTTGCCTGTTTCTCCGCATAAGCCAAGGTACCGTAGCCAATATTGCCACCGAGGCCGGTGATGAATGGGTGAGGTTCTCTTCCCCCCCCTTCATTTGGTCGACCTTTAAAAGTCAACATTACTTTGGAAAAACAATTAGGCTTACCTGCCAAAAATCTGACTTGTTCTCTACCTGTTATTTCCGCGTGTTTGTCAAAATCATCCTTGTCGCCAGGACGAGGCTGCCACTTTTTATGATCAGCTTCACCCTTTATATCTGGACTCATTCGCTGCCACGTGCTGGTATATTCGCGAATATCTATCTTCACAGTGAATCGTTTTGTTTCTGGGTCATAATCAAAATTAGCAAGTATGGGATTATCATAGGGCGGTGTTCGACGTTTTAAATTTGCGCCACGCTTTTGATAAATGCCTGGCTCTAATAGCGATTGTTCGCCTGCGTCACTACTTAATTCCCCTACACCTTCGGGTGGCGCTTGATCTGGTGCTTTATCTATTCTTTTCCAATACGTCCAAAAATGCGCTTCCTTCCAATGCTCAGCTGCGCTGTTTTGTTGCTGGCGTTCTCTAAGCCTTTGCACAGCATCGCGTTTATCTTGTTCTTTTTGATCATCATCAGCTGCTGCCGATGCTGCGCCTGTAGATCCAGCTGGTGGGGTTGGCATACATTCTTCTCCGCGTTTACTCTCGTTATATTCCTATAGTATAGACGAGAAACCTTAGTAAATTCTTATGTTATTCAAGCTCCATACCTCTGTTTAAACTTTGATCAGTATAGAGTTTTACATCATCAACTGAGGGGGTATATCCTACTACTTCTAACCGCTTACCATGCAAATCGCCTTGACGCTGGAATTCGACCCAGGCGGCGCGGGTCAGCTTTTCGAACCCCACCAATTGTATCGTCCAATCACGTTTATAGGCTTCTGCCGCTAATACGCGGGCGGTGCGTAGACCATCTTCTATGGTGCGCTCGTGGGAAAATAAGTCTTTAGGGGTAGCAACCAGGCAACTGCCGCGATCGTAAACGTTAAAATGCGGACTGACCCCTTCCAGCGTCAGGATTTTTTTCTCCGTTGGCAGTTCGAGGTTAAACGCATCCCAAATGGTGATAGATGCCCAGCGTTCTAATAAATAATAAATTTCCAGCTCGGTAATCGGCTGGTTGTACATGTCTTCGATGTTTGGGATAGGCAGGTTTTGCTGCAGCGCCGACCAGACTTGCGCCTTGAGCTGATCCATGTACTCGCTGCCGCTTGTCGCCAGGCTGGGTTTAATCGTCAGCACAAACTCTGCCTGGGCATCGCCATCGGCGTTTTCCGCGGAAACGATGATTTCGTAATTACCTTGCGTGTCTTTGCCAGGAATGCCGGTGACGATGCCATCTTCAGTGCAGATCATGCCGGTTGGTAATGCCGCGCCTGTTTTTAAGATAGCGCTGAAGCGTGCCTTGGCACTGCCTTCCGCCACTTGAATGAATTCTTTGAGGTCAAAGGGGCCGAAAGCCGCGCGTTCGTTAACGATCTGGGCTGGGATTGGCTTCATCAATACCGGTGCTGCCATGGGGCTCTCGCTATCAATAGCATCTAATCAATAGTATACGAGAAGTTTTGCTGGATTACGATACGAATGGGCACCTAATAATTAAGTGTGTTTGTTGGCCTCAATCTATTTCGGGGACGTACATCCCTGTACTCGCGCTCCTTACCATCCATGTGTCCGCGACGCCCCTCAATAGATTGAGGCCAACAAACACACTTAATTATTAGGAACCCATTCATACGACTCCGTGACGGCCACTGGGCATTTAAAACACGAAGAACCGCAGGCCGGTTTACGTTCACACTTACGCACGCACCCTTTACGCACCAAATGATTAAGCAGACAGCGCATGGTTTCCGGTTCGGACTGAAACAAAGTGCACAAGGTGGTGAGTGTGGCCTGTCTGGCCTGCATTAAATACCGTTTCACTTGAATTAAACTCATGCCGCCTCCCTATTTAAATCAGGGCTTAGAACTAATTTTTCATCCGCACAAGCACGCACGGTTGCAATAGTAATGATTAACGCCGTTAACATAGCGCCCAGCCACAACAACGACGACAAATGATGTTGCGCAAACGTCGCGGTCTGATAAAAAATCACCGCGATGCAATAAGCAATGCCCGTCGTCCAGAGTGCGGAAAAAATCGCCCAGCGCCGTGGCAGCTCGCGCAACATGGCACCAAGCGTGGACACACACGGAAAATACAGCAACACAAACAGTAAATAAGCGAAGGCGCCTACCTGGCCATCGAAACGTTGTGACATCAAGCCAGACACACTCTGACTTAAAGTAGTGATCGGCGCTTTGGCGAGCACGGGATTACTTAGCGCGCCAGTCAACTGCGCGAAATTATCTGGAATGGTTTGCCATGCCGCTTGAATACTGGCGAGAAAATGAAAATCACTATCGCCATTTGCCGCCAAGTGTCCCATTTGCGCATAGAGTGTATTGAGTGTGCCGATGACTACCTCTTTCGCCAACACCCCCGTTAACAAACCCACCGCCGCCGGCCAGTTATCCGCCTGAATACCGAGTGGTGAAAAGACCGGCACCAGCCACGTGCCAATCACCGATAACAGCGAACGCCCTTGCGCGTCGCTGATGCTCAATATGCCGAATAAGGCGCAGATAGGCACGATCAACACACCGGCACGCAACACAAAACCATTCAATCGCTGCCAGGCATGCAACAACAAACTTTTCAGTTGCGGCATGTGGTAAGCAGGCAACTCCATTAACAAAGGCGCGGGCTCACCTTTCAACATTGTCTTTCGCAAAATAAAACCGGTAAATACCGCGGCCAGCACGCCAATCAGATACAAGGCGAATACAATATTTTGTCCACCGAGCGGGAAAAATGTCGCGGTGAATACCGCATAGATTGCCAGTCGCGCGCCGCACGACATAAACGGACTCATCATCACCGTGATAATACGATCGCGCTGATTATCCAGCGTGCGCGCCGCCATCACCGCCGGTACATTGCAGCCAAAACCCACGATCATCGGTACAAACGCTTTGCCAGGCAAGCCGAGCAAACGCATCACGCGATCAACCACAAACGCGGCGCGCGCCATGTAGCCGGAATCTTCCAGAAACGCCATGAATAAAAACATCGCGCCAATCACCGGCACAAAGGTCAGCGTGGTGTTGATGCCCTTGCCAACCCCATCAGCAAGCAGCGCTATCAACCACGCGGGTGTGTGCCATTGCGCTAACCAGTATGCAACGCTATCCACAAAAACCGCCTGACTGCTGAGATCAAAAAAATCCTGGAACGCGCCGCCGACATTAATGGCGAAGACAAACAGCAAATACATCACGCCTAAAAATATCGGGATGCCTAAAAAACGGTTCAGCACGATGTTATCGATGCGATGTGTCCAGGATGTTTTGACGTGTCGCACTTGTTGCGTGCTTTGCTTGACTACTTTTTGGATGAAACGAAAACGCGCATCGGCGAGCAAGATATCAATTTCTTCGTTGGTGCTGGCTTGAATGCTGGCGCGCAGTTCTTTTACACGCAGTGCTATTTCAGGCGTGATAGATTCCTCCATACAATCATCACCTTCTAATAGACGTATAGTTGTAGCCCGGGTGCGTTCTTTGCACCCGGGAAATGTGGCTTCGGCAGACTCTGTTCCCGGGTGCAAAGTGGCTTCGGCAGACTCTGCTCCCGGGTGCAAAGAACGCACCCGGGCTACGTCAGCCACGGCCTTTTCAATTGCCACAGGATATTCGATTTTTAACTGGGCAGGCGCGACATCTTGCACCACTGCCCGCTTCAACTCCGCCACGCCATAACCTTTGTGCGCTTCCAGTGTCACCACAGGACAGCCTAAACGCGCGGATAATTGCTCGGTATCAATTTGCAAGCCTTTAGCGCGCGCGGCATCCATCATATTAAGCGCGAGTACCACTGGCAAACCCATTTCCAGCAGTTCAATCGTAAAGTAAAGATGACGCTCCAGATGACTGGCATCCACAATATTGATAATCACATCCGCTTCGTTTTTCATGATGAATTCGCAGGCGATGCACTCATCCAGCGCGCCGCTGTCGAAGGCGTGCGACAGGGAATACACGCCCGGCAGGTCTATCACTTCTACTGTCGTATTATCTTGCGTGAACGTACCGCTTTTACACTCTACTGTCACACCCGGCCAATTACCCACGCGTTGACGCGCGCCGGTAAGCGCGTTAAATAATGTCGACTTACCACAATTGGGATTCCCCGCCAGGATCACTCGTCGTCCCGGCGAAAGCCGGGACCCAGCATCACACCCACAATTCTTCTCGCAACAACTCATAACACCTCCCCGACATCGCCGAAAAGCGGCTTCGTCGCGACAAGCTCCAACCGCAACAAATGCGCTTCGTGCTTGCGTAAGGTGAGGCTAGTGCCGCGTATTTGAATTTCAACCGGATCGCCGAAGGGCGCCATACGAGTAAGAGTCAATTCAGTGCCCGGGATAAGCCCCATGGCGATTAATCGCTGGCGGTAGGCCTTGTCACCCCCCGCAAGAGCGGTGATTCTTGCTGTTTGTCCTATGCTTAACTCGCTGAGTTGCATATGTTTTCCTTTAGCCGTGTCGTCCCGGCGGAAGCCGGGATCCAGAGACCAACAATGTTTAAAAGCAAGTATCCTGCTGTTTGCTGGGCTTGTCAATCTAAATGAGAATCATTCTCATTATCCAATGGGCTATCCAATCAGTGCAACCACTTTACCTTTCAAGAAATCCCTCTTTTCACCTCTGAAAGCAACCGCGTTAGCTCTTCAGTTAAATAATCATAAAATTTTTCGTTATTCAGCGTTCTTTCTTGAGCGTCTAGCGGAATAAACCGTGACATTTGAGCTTTAAAAGCCTCTCCATGGATAATGGACTGCAGGCTGCCTAACATCTTATCCAGCTTTTCGCCAAAGTTACTTATTTTATAGTCATTTATTTTATTTTTTATTAGCTGAATATCTAATTTAGCACCTTGTTGTTTTATCCAGCGTAAATCCCAGATATCTCTATGTCGGATATATTTTTCTGTATTTACAAGCGAAATAATTTTATCTGCATAAACTTCATCAAGTGTTTCGGACATAATAAAAATGTCGCTATAACCATCGGGCAGAAAATCGTAATTTTTTTTCAACATTTTTGGCACTCTGTTATAAGCCGGCACATTTATTACTTCAATTTTAATTTTTTGTTTTGGCATATTGCGAATACCAGGAGAGGTCGTCACGCTTACCTGCCACTTTTCAACTTTTATATTTTCGTTAATTTGTTCCGCTGCCAATTCTTTTGGCTCTTTAACTGAAACCTCAAAGCCATATCTTTCACCAATATATTTTTCAATACAGTTTTTAATGTTAATTAAATCACTTCGCTTAAATTCCTTTCCCCCGGCAAAATCTAAATCTTCGCTAAAACGTTGCGAACCATAGCATAAACGTAACAATGTCCCGCCTTGAAAAGTTAGCTTATCGAGCAACCTTTCTTTATCAAGCGCAAATAAAATATCGTAATGGAGTAGCTCTTTTTCGATTACTGGACGCATATGGTTGCGACCACCCTCTGTCATCGCTCTTTCAACCAGCACATTAAAATCTTCACTCATTATCCAGCTCCTCTAAATCAACCATTTCTAAATTACGTCCCACTCTCTTCAAGTCACGCCATGCAATTTCTTTTGATGCGATTCGAAGTGGACGTCGATCTGCGGATTTAATATTTTCGATAATATTTGCAACGGGACGTTTGGTATGAACAAACTCAATCACACCGAAAGTTGTTTTATAAATTCCGCTTCGCCCTGTGGTCATAACAGTCAAACGATCAACTGGAACTTGGGAAATAACGCCATACTCTGAAAGCATAGATTCAAGGCTAATATAATTATAACAACCTTGACGCAAGGCTTTGGCAATGTGCTCAATAACATAACCATCAAAACTTCGAGCATTTGAATAAACATACACGCCCCGACAAGCCCGTTGTAAAATGTCACTTTTCACTAAACGAGCTAAACCTTCGTCAAAAGCCTTGGGATTGTCATTAGAAAATAATTTTCTAAGTTCATGTTTTGTATAAACAAATTTGCCCTGCTGGTCCCACAGGCTGAATATTTTGAGAGCATGCAATTTATTCATATTAAGTTTACAGTAATACTATATAAATATAGTATAGGCGTATACATAATAAAATACAATAAGGTCACATAGGGTTAAAAAAATCTTTTTGCCCCTCCTGAATCCAGCAACACTGTTGTTGATTATCCGGATAATCAACGATACAATTGCTGAATGACCTACTATACT
>DAIDIB010000093.1 GCA_027459575.1 Gammaproteobacteria bacterium
TCATAGATTCAATTTCTGAAGCAATGCGCGAGAGTTTGCTGTTGTCAATACCGAACAGATGATCGCCTTGCAGGGCTTCGCCGCTTAGTTTAAGCAATACACGCTTGTAGATGGGTTTCATGACACTTCCTTTTTTAATGGATCCCGGCTTTCGCCGGGACGACGCCTATCCACCTTGTACTTGTTGCATTACCGCTTCACGAAAATCTTCCACGATTTTCTCAATACCTTCACCTACTTCAAAACGATGGAACGCGAGTACCTTGGCACGGCTCTTGTTAAGCAGCGCGCCGACGGTGGTGTCGGGATCTTTCACAAAAGGTTGGCCACTCAAGCTCACTTCGTCCAGATATTTCTTCAAACGACCCATCACCATTTTCTCGATGATATCTTGAGGTTTGCCACTGGTCGCCGCTTGCGCGAGGTAAATTTCTTTTTCTTTCGCTACGAGCTCTTGCGGCACTTGTTCAGGCGAAATAACCAATGGTCTGCTCGCCGCGATGTGCATCGCAATGTCACGCGCCACATCTTTATTATCCGCATCCAACTCAACAATCACGCCGATGCGGCCACCGTGAATATAGGTGCCAGCAACAGCAGAAGATTTATTGCTGATGACGATACGGCGAATCTGTACGTTTTCGCCGACTTTAGTCACTAACTCTTGTCGCGCTTCTTCAACAGTGGTCGAGGTGCCATCTAATGTTAACGCCGCTAATTTGGCGACATCAGTTTCACCGGCTTTTAATGCAGTTTCCGCAGCCGCTTTAACAAAGGCAACAAAGTTTGCATCGCGACCCACAAAATCGGTTTCGCAATTCACTTCGATCATGGCGACTTGCTTGCCGTTATCAGCGATTGCCACCATGCCTTCCGCCGCGATACGACCGGCTTTTTTGTCGGCCTTGGTGCGACCTGATTTACGCAGCTCTTCAATCGCAAGCTCCATATCACCCTTGCTGGTTTCGAGCGCTTTTTTACATTCCATCATGCCCGCGCCAGTACGCTCGCGCAGTTCTTTTACCATTCCGGCTGTAATTGCTGTCATGATTATTCGCCCTCAGTGGTGTCAGCTTCAGGTGCCGCATCATCGGCGCCCTTCACTTTAATGTCTACTTCGATAAAATCGGATTCTTCTGTGCCATCTTGTGTGCTGGCGCGTGCTTCTAAAATAGCGTCCGCAACAGTTGAAGCGTAGAAACGAATCGCGCGAGTGGAGTCGTCGTTACCTGGAATCACATAAGCGATACCATCTGGATTGTTGTTTGTGTCAACAACACCGATAACAGGAATGCCTAGACGAGTTGCTTCGCGTATCGCAATTTCTTCATGGCCAACGTCAATCACGAATAAAGCGTCTGGAATACCGCCCATGTTTTTAATACCGCCGAGGCTGTTTAACAGCTTGGCTTTTTCGCGTTCCAGATTGAGAATTTCTTTCTTCGTCAAACGGCCAAACTTGCCGGATTCAAACATTGCTTCGAGTTCTTTCAAGCGTTTGATGGATTGACGAATGGTTTTGTAATTGGTGAGCATACCACCTAACCAGCGGCGGTCAACGTATGGCATTTTGCAACGTTCTGCTTCTTCTTTAATGATGTTCTGTGCAGCATATTTGGTGCCTACAAACAGAACCTTACCTTTATTCGCCGCGGTCGTGCCGATGAAGTTCAACGCGTCCTGGAACAGGGGCATGGTTTTGCCTAAATCGATAATGTGAATTTTATTGCGGGAACCGTAAATGTAATTGCCCATTTTCGGGTTCCAGTAGCGGGTTTGGTGGCCAAAGTGACAACCGGCTTTCAACATAGCTTGCATAGACACTGACATGTCGTTTTTCCTCTCGGGTTATGCCTCCGCCTTATCCTGGTTGCCAACCTCTTTTTTGGTGAGGCACCCGGCAAACAGTTGTGACAGGCGTGCGGACTAGTTAATAACGCTAAAATGAGGGGGTTTTATAGCATATTCACTAAATAGGAGCAATAGCACGAGCCTGATTGTTTATTTTTTGATCATCAGCTCTCGCGAAAATGCTTCCGGCACATCGAGATATAACTCTCATTCCCCCCTATCTGCACCTGCGCACCGGTTTTGACAATTTTGCCGTCGGTGCCGATGCGGGCATTCATGATGGCTTTGCGGCCGCAGTGGCAAATGGTTTTGATCTCGATTAGGTTATCAGCCCAGACGAGCAGGTATTTGCTGCCTTCAAATGGCTCGCCCTGGAAATCGCTGCGGAGACCGTAAGCCAAAACAGGCAGATTGAGTTTGTCGACGATTTCGACCAGTTGCCCTACTTGCTCTTTGTTCAAAAACTGCGCCTCGTCGACTAGTACGCAGGCTAGTTTGGGGTTGGTTTCTTTTTGCTTGCGTGCGTAATCATACAAATCGAAATTCTTATCAAAAGACACCGCCTCGGCATGCAAACCTATGCGTGAATGGATGGTTCCCTTGCTATAGCGATCATCAATAATCGGCGTGAACAGCAAGGTATCCATGCCGCGCTCTTGATAGTTATAAGAGGATTGTAATAAAACAGTACTCTTGCCGGCATTCATTGCTGAGTAATAGAAATATAACTTCGCCATTTTTAACTTCCCTTGTTATGCGTTACGCAATACAATTAGTTCAAATTTTAAGGAGAACATCAATGTTTGAACTGCCAAAATTACCCTATGAGATGGATGCCTTGCAACCGTATATTTCCAAAGAAACGCTAGAGTATCATTACGGCAAGCATCATCAGGCTTATGTCACTAATTTAAATAACCTCACCAAAGATACCGAATTCGCCAGCATGTCACTGGAAGACGTGATTATGAAATCAAGTGGCGGCATGTTCAACAACGCGGCACAAGTGTGGAACCATACATTTTACTGGAACTGCATGATGCCAAAAAGCAAAGGCGCGCCGGGTGGTAAGTTGGCGGAAGCGATTAATAAAAAATTTGGCTCGTTTGATGAGTTTAAAAAACAATTCACACAGTCTGCGGTGACGTTATTTGGTTCTGGCTGGACGTGGTTAGTGAAAAACTCGCAGGGTGAGCTGGAGATTATGAACACGGGCAATGCGGGACTGCCGATGAAGGATGGCAAGGTGGCGATTCTGACGTGTGATGTGTGGGAACATGCTTATTATATCGATTATCGTAACTTGCGCGCGAAGTATGTGGAAAACTTCTGGCAGTTGGTGAATTGGGATTTTGCTGAGAAGAATTTTGGATAAGAGTAGCCCGGATGAGTGCTTTTCTCATCCGGGGTGCAGTGTTTAACGAAGTATCGCTCCCCGGATGAGAAAAACACTCATCCGGGCTACGTCTAGTCTTGATGCGCCTTTAACCATTCGGACCAGAGAACAGTATCATCACCACTCTTAGCGTACTCATAAAACTTCTTCAGGAAATTCAGCCGCTCCACCGCAGCTTCATATTTATAACTATCTTCCTTCGGCAATTTCGTTAAATCTTTGCCGCCAAGCTCTTTCTGATGCGCCATGATTTCTTCAAATGACACACTTTTCGCAGTACGCATCATTGCATACATCGCCATGAAGCTAGTGGTACGACCAGAACCCCCGCGACAGTGAAAATACAGCCACCGCTCCTGCGGCAAATCACGCACCAGCTTAATGAATTGATCCACCGCTTTAGGATGTGGTGAATGAAAATCTTGCACGTAAATGCGTTTATATTTCAGGTGATGCTTGACAGCAATCTCCTCTTCCGAAGACACCGTGTGCACGGCAAAATCCTGCGGCTTGGCAGAGATAATCGTCCCATCTTCTGATTTCTTGATAATGTTATAAACCGTAACAAATTTATTTTTTTCTAACGACGCTAACAATTTTGTCTCGCGCTCATGGATTTGCTCTGAGGTCGAGCCCGCATTAGCCGCGTCATGCTTGCCATACCAGCTAATCGCGTTGCCGTTTAAGTAGCCATGCGATTCTTGACGCAAGTCGACAATTGTCACTTTATGGCTGCGAACGCGCTCCAGACCCATCAGCAAACCTCGCTCGGAAAATTGCGCGCTGCCAATCGTATGCAAATTGGTGTCTACACGGAATTTCTTTGGTAATTTTTCCACGTTGCGTGCATCAAGCACCAGTAATGGATCTGGCAATGCCCAGGTATTGCTCATTGCCAGCGCTCCTAATAAGATTAATCTTTTAAACATGATTTAAATAGTTGTCCTTCGCCAGTTGAATAACTTGTGGCAAATTTTGCTTTACGTTTTCCAGTTGCTTTTATGCCGTCATTTTCAGCCAAGTATAGCTCAATGAAGCTAGCATTCTGTCGTAAGGCTGCTATGCCCTTGGCCGTTATACCATTACGATCGAGATAAAGCCAGCGCAGCGAATTACTCCCTGCAAGTGCGATAGCGCCGGTGTCGCCGATATTGTTATAACCCAAATCAAGATCAGTGAGCTTAGGCATACTGGCTATCGCCACACCACCTTCCGCGCCAATACCGCCAGAGGCAATATAAAGGTCCGTGATCATGTGATTTTTCGATAAAGCAATCGCGCCTGCATCGGTGAGATAGTTATAGGCGACGCTAAGCCATTCCACATATTTAGTTTGTGCGAGCGGCATAACATCTTCATCGGGGAGGGAGAAAATTAAGGCGAGTAAATATAAAGTTTATTCATTAGCAAACGTACTTGTAAATAATTTAAAAACCGTCGTCCCGAAACCGTCGTCCCGACGAAAGTCGGGATCGAGCATAATTAGCTGGATCCCGGCTTTCGCCGGGACGACGCGTCTTGATTTCGAGACGACGTGTGTTTACCACCCGCAGCCCGGATGAAACGTTTTTTGTTTCATCCGAGGTTTCACGAACCTACTTTACATCCACGGCGCTTCATCGCCCAGCACTTTATCCGCGTCACGCTCTAACTGCACCTGGCGTGAACGCTCTAATCGCTGGTAATTACTCTGACCCAACGCTTCTGTCGCTTCACTTACAAAACTCGCGCCCTCTTCACTCTTGCACACATCATGCGGACTTGCACCAAAACCTGTGCAAACATTAAAGGTATCCACACTGGCTTTACTATTTTTACATGCGCCTGTCTTCGCCGAAATAGTCTCCATCCACGACTCTACCGTCATTGGCTTTTTAGCGTCAATGGAGGGATCCAGCACATAAACCTGATTGGTTTGCGCATCGCGAATCAACGGCGCAGTGTGATACCACCAATTCACCTTGCCTGATTTATGATTAGGTGTGTTCGCACACAAATTACCAAACGCAAACACTTTGGAAGGACGAACAAATTGATTAGCGACATTACCATCCGCGCCAAATAAATGGTTAATCACCGCGGAAGCGCGTGTCCAGCAACCATCATCGGGATAGAGCCAGGAAATACGACGTGAGAACCCATGTTTTTGCGTATCATCAAAATAGCGTAAATCGCGGAGCTTTTCGAAGTTTCCCTGAATGGTTTGGTAATTCGCCCAAGGAGAAGTGGTTTGTAACAGCTCGTTACGTTTCTCTACATCATTCCATTTAATACTTTTCTGATAAATAGAGCCAGAACCATTGCCCGCACCAAATAACGTCTTGTTGTTTTCAGCACGTTTATGCCAATCTTCCCCTTCCGCGCGATATGCGCTGGCGGATTTAATGCGCGCGTCCGCTTTGAGCAAGCCATCAGGCTCGCCCACACCTGAATTTAACGCGAAATTTTCTTCTGCCTGATAACATTTTCCCGCGCATGTGTCGGCAGGTAAATTGCCATAACCGTTACAGATATCAAATTTAACAGAGCCGCCGAGTGCTTTGCTCTTAATTTCATTGATCCACTCTTCTAATAACTGAGGCTTGCTGCTATTGCGATTAAACACATAATAATTGCCATCTGTCGCGCTCTTCACGATAGGCGCCATGAAAGACGCGGAAACTTTATCCTGACCAAGATAAACAAATGCTTTCGCCGGACGCGCGTATTTTACAAATGGGTTGGCAATCGGGCCCCAGAACTCGTCGATGAAAGCGGTATTGAATTTCTGATCGTCTTTGCTGGATGGCAGTTTATGTTCTTTAGGATGCGTATACATATCATAAACGGATACGATAGAGCTGGCATCCCATTCGGGTGTTTTTGAGGATTCCAGTATTTTGTTTCTGGCTGCTATGTCATCCCAATTCACGCTGCTGTCGTAAATGGTGGGTTCATCCGCCGCCATGGCTAAGTGGCCGAATGAAAGTAACAGAGCTAATAGTATTGCACGCATTTGTATGTCCTCATTGTTGTGTAGCCCGGATGAGTGCTTTTCTCATCCGGGGTGGTGAAAGTCGAAAGTATTTACCCCGGAAGAGAAAAGCACTCATCCGGGCTACTCTATTGCACAATGACAGGAGAAAGCTCCACCTCAGTCAATGGTGCTCGATCGAGTGGGCACGTATGATGTTGCTGAACCCAGAAACGAATTCCCTGCGTTCGTCTTCCTGTTGCATCATCATTAAATAAATGGCCGTGTGGATCTTGCACTACTAATGATCCATTTTGGCCTAACGGTTCATGAGTTATTACATCATCGGAACCTTCCACTCTATCACGTTTCACGATTAAAGAAGGTAGTGGTGGCGCAACAGGTGCTACTGAAACCACCTGAACTACCGGAGCCACAGGCGCCGCATTCTCCGCTCTCATCGGCCCAAAAATAAGATCTCTCCAGGTAGACCGGCGCGCATCATCTACCCGCTGAACGAATTCAGGCGAGTGTAAAGCGTCTGGAATACAGCAATCTTGATAATTTGCGAGTGATTGATTGTTTTTCGCATACAAAATCGCAATACCAGTTAAAATTTTATCGCGAATAAAGTCAACGCCATCCATCAATTTAGCGATAATATGCTTGATCGGATACAGCGGTATGGCAAGCGCACCTACAATAACACCACCCACTAAACTGCCGAAACCAATCGCAAGTGAAGATAAAAATGTCCCCATAAATGGCAAGAAAAATTCTATCATCCTGGCGACAACATACGGCGCAAAAGCGATTACCACACCCAGTGACCCCGCGCCAATATTCCAGGCTTTTTGCATGTAATTATCAGGGCGTTCATATCCAATGAATTTTTCAAAGAAACTGGATGCGCCAACGAACAGATGGGCACGTGGATCGATCTCGGAGAGCCCGCGGCGTGAGCGGCGAGACCGTGGTCTGGGACGTCGCCAGGGTGGGAGGGCTGCTGGCGTACGTGCTGCTGACCGTATCGGTCGCCATGGGGATCGCCCTCAGCCTCGGCTGGCGATCGCCCCGGTGGACCCGGTTCGTCACGAACGAGCTCCACCGGTTCGTGACCCTGGTCGCGCTCGTGTTCACGGGCATCCACACACTCGCCGTCGCCGTCGATCCGTTCATCGGGTTCACCCCCGCCGAGGTGCTGGTGCCCTTGCTCAGCCACTATCGGCCCGTCTGGGTGGCGCTGGGGATCGTCGCCACGTACCTGCTGCTGGCCATCTACGCGTCCGAATGGGTGCGACCCCGGATCGGCTACCGCTGGTGGCGGCGATTCCACTACCTGAGCTTCGCGGGTTTCGCGCTCGCGCTGGTCCACGGCGTGGCCACCGGAAG
>DAIDIB010000094.1 GCA_027459575.1 Gammaproteobacteria bacterium
TCCCCGGGTGCAAAAAACGCACCCGGGCTACATTCGACCCCTTTTATGGAGAGTGACAAATGAATAAAATTAAACGAATCAGCCGATGTTTTAGAATTTTATTTCAACTATTGTTTTTGATTATTCCTATATTATTTATTTATGCATGGACAACCTCACCGGAATCAGTTGTCATGATGAATGGATTAATTAATTTTAGTTTCATTCCACGTGCTTATATTGCAACGGGTGATCATGCAAGTAGAATTCTGCATGTTTTAGCGGGGCCGGAGAAGATATTAGGCGGATTTATTGGCGCGATTCCGTTAATTATCAAATTATATATGCTGTATGCGTTAATAAAATTATTTAAGCTTTATGAACGAGGCGAAATTTTCACTTTAGAAAATGTTCGCTACATTCGTAATATTGCTTATGCGATGTTGATCTCGCAATTAGTGACGCCTGTATGTGAATTTTTAATGGGTATCGCGTTAACCATGCGAAATCCACCTGAGCATCGTTTTGCCGCGGTGACTTTAGATCAAACCAATATTGAAGTGATCTTGACAGCGTTAATTGTCATTTTAATTTCCTGGATCATGGCGGAAGACTGTAAATTGAATGAAGAGCAGCAGTTAACGATATAGGTGATACTATGGCGATTATTGTGAATCTGGATGTGATGTTGGCGAAGCGTAAAATCCGCTCGAAGGAATTGGCGGAAGCGATTGGTATTACCGAGCAGAATTTATCGATTTTGAAAACGGGGAAGGCGAAGGCGGTAAGGTTTGAGACGCTGGATGCTATTTGTAAATATTTGGAGTGTCAGCCGGGGGATATTTTGGAGTTTAAATAAAATGTATCTCACACACGCGTCGGGACGACGCGTCTCGGGGCGACTTTGGGCACATGTCAAAATCAGGTATAATTATCTTACGTTATAAACCGACTATCAAAAATAATCATGTATTACATGGCTTTACCACAAGCGGAATGTGTATTTTTATGAACAATATCATTAAATCTTACCGTTCAATCATCATCAATAGCAGCATCGGCAATATCCTCGAATGGTACGATTTCGGCTTATTTACTATTTTTTCCGCGTTATTTAGTCGCTTATTTTTTCCCGTAAATGACGCGCGTTCAGCGCTGCTCGCTACTTTCACGGTCTTCGCGGTGGGATTTTTATGTCGTCCAATCGGCGCGCTGATTTTTGGCTACTTGGGCGATACAATGGGGCGCGCTAAAACATTACGCTTGTCTGTATTAATGATTTCTCTGCCGACACTCGCAGTTGGTCTGTTGCCAACATATCATCAAATCGGCATTCTAGCGCCGATCTTGTTGTTGCTGATACGCATGTGGCAAGGCATCAGCATCGGTGGCGAGTACAGTGGTAATTTAATTTATCTGGCTGAAACAGCGCCCATTAATTATCGCGCAACATGTACCTCATTTGTCAGCATGGGTTCAAACATCGGTATTTTGCTTTCCGCGCTCATCGGCATTATCGTGAGTAATTGGCTTAGTGAAAGTGTGTTGGAAAGCTGGGGCTGGCGTGTACCGTATTTATTAAGCGGCGCATTTTGCCTGATAATTTATTTCTTCCGTTTGCAGTTACAAGAATCACAAACATTTGAAAAATTAAAGCAAGCGAATCAATTGGTAAAAAATCCTATCAAAGAAGTATTCAAATATAATTTTCCTCAACTCATGCGTACATTGGGTTTGGTGTGCATGGGCAGTACCTTCTATATGTTCTGCTTTGTGTATATTCCCATGTATGTCTCGCAAAATAATCATGGCACTATTCAGGACACTTCGGTGTTAATGTCCTTATTTATTGCCTTGATGATTGTGCTAGTGCCAATCGCCGGATTGATCTGTGATCGCGTAGGTCGCCGCACGATGTTATTGTTTAATGCCATGTTAATTGCTTCCAGTGCCGTGCCAGGGTTTTATTTTCTGCAATATAAGTGCTTCCTGTTGCTTGCGCCTATTTTATTATTATTCACTGTGGCGAGCTCATTAGAGCAAGGGACTACTTCCGTGGCGGTCGTCGAGAATTTCCCACCCAGCGCCCGGTATACAGGTGTGTCGCTTGGCTACAACCTGGGCAATGGCCTGTTAGGCGGCACGGTGCCGATGATTTGTGAATGGCTGCTAACCAACACGGAAATAGTGCTCGCTCCGGCTATTTATATCGCGTTGTGCGCGCTGTTAACCGGGTTGGTGGTTTATTTCTTTGTACCGGAAACGAAGAGTATTAACTTGTTGCGTCCCGAGTATTAACTTTATGGCTTGGAAGTTAGCTTTCTTTTTTCTTGTTCTTGCCCGTTTTCACTTCCAGTAAATAAAGCCTGCGATTATCGCTATGTAACACTTTAAAGCGCAGATTTTGCAGCTTAATTGTTTCGCCGCGACGTGGTAAGTGTCCGAAGCCTTGCAGTACAACGCCGCCTATCGTATCAAATTCTTCTTCGTCGAAAGTAGTTTTAAAGTATTCATTAAATTCTTCGACTAAAGTAGAAGCGCGCACGATGCAAGTATCGTCATCCAGACGTTTAATATGCGCGTCATCTTCGTCTATATCGTATTCATCTTCAATTTCGCCAACAATCTGCTCGAGCACATCTTCGATGGTAACCAGTCCAGCGACATGTCCGTATTCATCCAGCACGATCGCCATGTGATTACGATTGACGCGAAATTCGCGCAGCAACACATCAAGGCGCTTGCTTTGCGGCGTGAATGTCGCTGGACGCAAATGCTTACTCATGTCAAATTCTTCTGGTTTATGGTTATAGCTGAATTTCAACATGTCTTTGGCAAGTAAAATTCCAATGACATCTTTACGATTTGTATCCATCACTGGAAAGCGTGAGTGGCCGGATTCAATAATAATCGGCAAAATTTCATTGAGCGTGCTGTTTTTAGCGATCATGACCATTTGTGCTTTGGGGACCATCACTTCGCGCACTTGCATTTCTGAAACCTGCAAGATGCATTCCATCATGCCAAGCATTTCAGGTTTTAACACGTGACGTTCTTCAGCATCGCGTAAAACTTCCATTAACTGATCTCTGTTCTGTGGTTCACGCGTGATAAATGTGGTCAGTTTTTCTATCCAGGATTTTGAAGGGGTATTAGTCTTTGTCATTAGTTCTCACTCTGATAAGGATTGGCAAAGCCCAGTTTTTGCAGTATTTCAGCTTCCAGGCTTTCCATAATATTAGCGTCTTGATCGGTTTGATGGTCATAACCCAGCAGATGAAAAATACCGTGCACGACCATGTGCGCCCAGTGCGCGTCGGGTGTTTTGTCTTGCTCGCTGGCTTCTCTGTTAACGACATCGGCGCAAATGACGATGTCACCTAAAATGGGGGTTTCAATAGGCACGTCCGGCATTTCAAAAGGGAATGACAAAACATTCGTCGGCCCATCTTTGTAACGAAATTTTTTATTTAATGCCGTCATTTCATCAATCGTTACGATGCGAATGGTGATTTCTCCCGCATCGGTTTTTCTGGCCAAAGCTGTTTTCGCCCATTTTCGCAAATGCGAGGGTTTTGGTGCGGTGGCTGTTTCCGCCGCTTGTTGAATGATGATGTGATACATCGTTTAAATCCACGCACAAGCTCTGCTTGTGCGAAAATATTATTATCTCGGTTTGTTTAATTTCGTTATGTCTTCGTGAGTTTCATACGCTTCTACAATTTTTTGTACCAGCGGATGGCGAACCACATCGTTCACCTGGAATCGTGTGAAGCTGATGCCTGGCACATTCGCTAACACTTTGCTGCTGTGTATCAAGCCGGAGGTGCGTTTGTCTTCCAGGTCAATTTGCGTGACGTCGCCAGTGATAACCGCTCTGGAATTAAAACCAATGCGTGTCAAAAACATTTTCATCTGTTCGACGGTGGTGTTTTGTCCTTCGTCCAGAATGATGAATGAGTCATTTAAAGAGCGTCCGCGCATAAACGCGAGCGGCAACAATTCAATCACACCTTTTTCGATGAGTTGATGAACTTTTTCAAAACCCATCATTTCATACAGCGCATCATAAAGCGGCCGTAAGTAAGGATTAATTTTTTGTGCGATGTCGCCAGGCAAGAAACCTAATTTTTCGCCTGCTTCTACAATGGGTCGCACGAGAATAATGCGACTGACGCGTTCTGTTTCCAGTGCTTGCACAGCGCAAGCAACCGCCAGATATGTTTTACCTGTACCCGCAGGCCCGATGCCAAAATTAACATCGTGCTGCAAAATATTGCGTAAGTAACTAACCTGATTATCACCTCGTGCGGTGATTGTGCCTTTCTTGAGGTGAATTTCCATATAAGCATCCTGAGATTCTTTCGCCGGCTTGCGCGTAGTTGTTTGAAGGTGGAGATGAACTTGTTTTGGTTCTAGCATAGGCACCTTTTCCGTTTGATCATAAAGTGTATTCAATGCGTCGCAAGCCTTTTCGACCGCGTAACGATCACCGCTCACAGAGAAAGTATAACCTCGGTGTCTAATCATCACACCAAGGA
Organism: Gammaproteobacteria bacterium; assembly: GCA_027459575.1. Lineage (GTDB taxonomy): Bacteria > Pseudomonadota > Gammaproteobacteria > DSM-16500 > DSM-16500 > Aquicella. Next base: position 4,521 of record DAIDIB010000094.1, read on the forward strand.
ATTTCTCGATAAGCTTTAAGTGTTCGTTCAATTTGCCGCAGAGGTTGAAAAGCCGGTGATTGTCTTCTGGAGCCAACGTCAGGTTCTGTGAGTAGAGGAGGGTGCTTAGTGTCAATTTAAGTCCTCTTGGTTACCTTCTTACTTTCATTATAGACTACTTTTGTGGTTAAATTTCCAGTGTTTTTTTTAATAATATTGATAAAAATCAAACCAATTCGCCTCGGAGTGAGTTTCTTAATACCTCTTGTATGCGGATTTTGACCATTTGGCCGATCAGGCTGGCGGGGGCGGTGAAGTTGATAATGCGGTTATTTTCAGTGCGGCCGGTTAGTTGATCATCGGTTTTGACCGCATGGCCGGTCGCCAGCACGGTCTGAACGGTGCCTATCATGCTTTCGCTGATGCGACGGGCTTGTTGCAGGATGCGGTTTTGCAGGATATGTAATCTAGCCTTTTTAATCTCTGGAGTAATGTCGTCGGGCAGTTGCGCGGCAGGCGTGCCTGGACGCGGGCTGTAAATAAAACTATAGGAATGGTCAAAGCCGATTTCTTCGATGAGCTGCATGGTGGCGGCGAAGTCTTCGTCGGTTTCGCCGGGAAAGCCAACAATGAAGTCGGAGGAAAGGCTGATATTGGGGCGCACCTTACGTAACTTGCGGATTTTAGACTTAAATTCCAGTGCGGTGTAGTTACGTTTCATTGCCGCTAGGATGCGGTCGGAGCCGCTTTGTACAGGTAAATGCAGGTGATCGGCGAGTTTTGGAATGTTGGCGTAAGCATCGATCAGCCGGTTGGAGAAGGCGAGTGGATGCGAGGTAGTAAAACGAATGCGTTCAATACCTTCGATGGCGGCGACATATTCAATCAGGCTAGCTAAGTCAGCGATGCCGCCCTCATGGGTGGGGCCGCGATAATCATTGACGTTTTGACCCAGTAACGTGACTTCCTTAACACCTTGTTCGGCGAGGGTCATCACTTCGGCCAGGACGCTATCGAGCGGACGGCTGATTTCAGTGCCGCGCGTGTAGGGGACAACGCAAAAGCTGCAGTATTTGCTGCAGCCTTCCATGATCGACACATAGGCGCTGGGGCCTTCGGCTTTAGCTTCGGGTAGGCGATCGAATTTCTCGATTTCGGGGAAGCTGATGTCGACGACGGCTTTATGATTGGCTTGGCGCTCGGTGAGCATGTCGCCAAGTCTATGAATGGTTTGAGGGCCGAATACCAGGTCGACAAAAGGCGCGCGCTTCAATATCGCCTCGCCTTCCTGGCTGGCTACGCAGCCACCTACACCGATGATTATATTGGGCTTTTTCTTCTTTAAGTCACGCCAGCGGCCGAGGCCGGAGAAGACCTTTTCTTGAGCTTTTTCTCTGATAGAACAAGTATTTAGCAGTAGAACATCGGCCTCTTCGGGGTTGCTGGTTTTGGTTAAATTATGCGAGGCAATGAGTACGTCGGCCATTTTACTGGAGTCGTATTCATTCATTTGGCAACCGTGGGTTTCGATGTATAGCTTATTCATAGGAGGGGTATGATAATGCTAGAATCGGTGTCTGTCATCCCCGCAAAGGCGGGGACTCATGTTCGAATTGGCTTCATCGGTGATACGGTAACCATGGACTGGCAGGTTCCCGCCTCCGCGGGAATGACGTTTTTTTCTCGCTGCGCTGCGAAAAAGAAACAGGGCCTCCCGGTCCGCCGTTCAATACCTGCCGCTAACGTGAGTAGCCCGGGTGCGTTTATTGCACCCGGGGAGCTGGCTTGAAAAGGAAACTTATGACAACTTATACATTACAAGAACGTGCCGAAAAACTTCACCTCCGTGACATCAAACGTCACATCTTTTTATGCTGTGACCAAGCCGTGCCGAAATGTTGTGACAAAGCCGCAGGTCTTGCTTCCTGGGAGTTTTTGAAAAAACGCCTGAAAGAATTAGAACTCACAGATCAAGGCGGCATCTACCGCACCAAGGCAAATTGTTTGCGTGTCTGTCAACAAGGCCCGATCGCAGTCGTGTATCCAGAAGGCATATGGTATCACTCCTGTTCTCCCGCTGTGCTTGAGCGCATTATTCAAGAACATTTAATTGGCGGCAATGTTGTGACTGAGTATGTGATATGACGCGTGTTTATCAACCTCAACCATTAAAAGTTAATACGAATATTCAACTCGATGAACAAGCGAGCCATCATTTGTCGCGTGTGTTGCGTATGGCTGTAGGTGATAAAGTTACGGTGTTTAATGGCGAAGGTGGCGAGTACGAAGCTGTCATTCAGCAGATTAACAAAAAAAACATTCAACTAGAACTCTCCTCATTTTCCGCACGAGAAGCTGAATCACCGATTAACATCACTCTCGCCCAGGGTTTAGCGCGTGGTGAGAAAATGGATTTTATCGTGCAGAAGGCAGTGGAGTTGGGGGTGAAAAATATTGTTCCGCTGATAACGGAGCGTTGTAATGTCAAATTAGACGGTGCGCGTGAAGAAAAGCGCGTGCAGCATTGGCAGTCGGTCGCGATTAGTGCGTGTGAGCAATCGGGGCGGAATTATGTGCCGCAAGTTTCCGCGCCAGTGACGTTGCAAAATTGGCTGCCGAATGCAAAAGCAGATAAATGTTTTGTGCTGTCACCCCATGTGGAAAATAAATTAAATACAGTCGTGCCAGCGCAAGCTGGCATCCAGGCAGGCAGTAGTATTATTTTACTTATCGGCCCCGAAGGCGGCTTGAGTGACGCAGAAATTCAAGTCGCGCTTAAACACCATTTTCTCCCGCTTAATCTCGGCCCACGCGTGTTACGCACCGAAACCGCACCGCTTGCGGCAATTGCGATGTTGCAAACGCGGTTTGGGGATTTGTAGCCCGGATGAAACGCTTTTTGTTTCATCCGGGGTGTGCGGCCTTGTTTGAACATTATCCCCGGATGAAACAAAAAGCGTTTCATCCGGAC
>DAIDIB010000095.1 GCA_027459575.1 Gammaproteobacteria bacterium
AAGCAAGAAATATCGTTAAAGCATCTGTTTCAACATCACGCTCTGCCGCTTTCGCCTGTGTGAGAATAGAAAAAAATGATTTCCGCGAATGTCCTATTAAAATACGCGCACCAAGTTTTGTAAAAACCCCACAATTTTTTATTATCGCCAGCGATTGCTCCGCGTGTTTGCCAAAACCAATACCCGGATCGAAAATAACGCGTTCACGCGCAATGCCAGACTTTTCCAACTCATCCAAACGTCTTGCACCCCATTCATAAACTATTTTTACCACATCCTGATTACGAGGTAGAACTTGTGAGCGATCTTCCGGTATTGCAAGGTGATGCATGACCACACAGTCTACTTTTGTTTGCGCGAGAAGCTGACGCATCGCTAAATCATCCAGACCTGTCACATCATTAATCCAGTCTACTCCCATTGCCAGCACACGTTCCGCGGTTTTTGCATGTCTCGTATCAACGCTGATTTTAACCGGCATGAAAAAATTCTTTTTCTCTGCAAGGATAGCGGCAATAACTGGTCTCAATCGTTGCCATTCCGTTTTTTCATCAATGGGGGTGGCAGAGGGCGCAGTTGATTCCGCGCCAATATCTAGCACATCAGCACCCGCTTCAACCAGCGTGCGCGCTTGTTCCACCGCGTTATTCGTAGCAAGAAAATATCCACCATCAGAAAAAGAATCCGGCGTGACATTAATCACACCGACCAATCGTGGCGTATCTATACGATGATTGATTTGCCGCGTGTGAAAGGGCGCTTCGCCACTAAATCGCGAACCCCATACTTCAACCAACTGCGCCGCCGTTTTGTTTTGATGCATCCATAATGGCGTGACATCCGCCAGTGGCCATAATGCAAAAGGGCGTTGTTGTAAATTTTTGTGGGGAATAGTTAAAGTTTCAGAATTTAGCGTCAAATCATCCCACGCCAGAATATCAATATCGATCACGCGTGGTCCCCAGTGTCGTGGTAAATTTTCCCGACCGATATTTTTTTCGATGGTTTTAAGATGTTGTAATAGCTCATGAGGGGTCAGTGACGATTCACACCTAACCGCAGCATTAAGATAAGGCATATTCCAATCCGCCGGTGCGTTATTCGGCAACATCGCATCCGATATGTAAACAGGCGATACTTGCTGCACACTAACATTTGGCAAAGCATCAATCGCCCGCAACGCCGCGCGTAGATTTGCCGATCTGTCACCAATATTTGAACCAAGACCAAGGATGATCATTTTATTTCTCGTTTAAGAGCTATTTACATGCCGCTTAATAATAACTTTATAATAAATTAATCACCATAACTAAACGTCACACCGCCGGTTAAGCCATTAATTGCTGGAAATTTTAACAAGCTAACCTTAAGTTTGGCGTCATGAGGGAGTAGGGATTTGAGCAGAGTGTGGATGTCCGAAGCTAAATGTTCGATAAGACGGTATTCTTTATCAGTTATTTTTTCACGTAATCGCGCCAATAATTTATCGTAGCAAAAAGTATCTTGTAATTGGTCAGTCGTGCATGCTTCAGGCGTCGTCGCAAATTGTACGATTAAGTCAATACGCACGGTTTGTGGTTGTTGTCGTTCAGCATCTGGCCAGCCTAAAAACACCGGCAGTTCGAAACCATTTATAGTAAGGGCACAGTTTTTCATATTATTTCGTAATCGCCTCAATTTTTTTCATCACATCTGTCGTCAATTGCGACTTGATATCAACCGCTTCCAGATTTTCCATTAGCTGCTCCATTTTAGTGGCGCCGGTAATTACTGAGCTAACGTTAGGGTTTTTCAAACACCAGGCGATAGAAAGTTGTGACAAGGTGCAGCCTAAATCGTTTGCCACTTTTTCTAATTCACGAGTTTTTTCGATCAGCTGCATAAAATTATCCGGGACGAGCCATGCTTCTTTGGCTAAACGCGTTTCAGGTGGAATACCATGATTATATTTGCCGGATAAAATACCGGAAGCCAGTGGGCTCCAGGTGGTGGTGCCTATGCCGTACTTGCTAAACAAAGGTAGATAATCTTTTTCCAGATGATCGCGGAAAAATAAATTATATTTTGGTTGCTCCATTGCAGGTTTGATGCAATTTAATTTTTCAGCGGTTTGAAACGCTTCTTCAATTTGTGTTTCACTCCATTCCGATGTGCCCCAATAAAATACCAATCCCGCGCGCACTAAATAATCCATTGCTAATACGGTTTCATCGATGGGTGTGTTGGGATCAGGGCGATGACAATATAGCAAATCGACATGATCAAGCCGCAAACGTTTTAAAGATGCTTTGGTACCTTCGATTAAATGCTTGCGTGACAAACCAGTATCATTTGGGCCATTACCACCCCAAAATATTTTTGTAGAAATCACCAAATCTTCACGGCGAAAATCTTTTATCGCTTTACCCATCAAGGTTTCCGCTTCGCCATGCGCGTAACTTTCCGCACTATCAAAAAAGTTAACGCCGTGATCGAAAGCCGCATGCATTAAGGCTTTAATTTCACTTAAACCAATCTGCTTGCCGAAAGTGATCCAGGAACCAAAAGAAATTTCACTGAGGCGAATGCCCGCGCGTCCTAATTTGTTATATTGCATAACTCATCCTTAATTAAGCTCATTGATTTTCGTGAAACGCTACCTTTACTGCTGGTTATTGTAAACTGAGCGAGAAGATTAGCAAGCGTATTGACTATAATTTGGCCATTCAGGCATAATAATTCACATATTAAGAAGTAGACGAGGATGTAATGCATACTACTAGAGTAGGCTTATTCAGGCCTGAGCCAACGCTTGAAAATTATAACGCTCTCAAAGCGTTGTTTATCATGTACTTAAACCAAACCGAAAATGTTTTATCGCTGTTTCTGACCATTTTTATTGGAAAGATCAAGAAGCGCTGGTTACCAGTGGCAAACAATATCACGGATGCCTCCATAGAAATACCAACTATTGATAAAACATAATTATTACAATATGTTACAACTATTAATAATACCAGTAGTTGTCACCAGTGACAACTACTGGTATTATTAAACTATGAATACACAAGCTTACATCGAGTTATTTCACCTGCTATTTCTGCGCCAACTTGAGGGAAAGCTAGAAAAGAAGTTATATGCTCTTAAAGGTGGATGTAATCTGCGATTTTTCTTTAAAAGTATCCGTTATTCAGAGGATATCGATTTTGATGTCAGTATTATTTCCAAAGAAACGTTAGAAAACAAAGTTAACAAAATCCTGACAAGCATTCCCTTTAATAAAATTTTACAAGGCAAAGAAATCGAAATTGTTAAGTCCACGCCTGCAAAACAAACGGAGACTACTCAGCGTTGGAAAGTGTTATTACGAATTAAGAATTCAGTTATGCCAATTCCAACAAAAATTGAATTTTCAAGACGAGATATGGATAAAGGCGTTGAATATCTTGCAATTGATGAAGATATTATTCGTCAATATAAACTCTACCCAATCTTATGTAATCATTACAATTTGAATACAGCGTTTTTACAAAAAATAAACGCGTTAATTAATAGAACTGAAACTCAAGCCAGAGATGTTTTTGACCTTGAGTTATTAATAGCGCAGGGTGCAAACGCTGATCTTGCTGACATTTCTCAGGCTGAGTTAGACACGGCAATTGAAAACGCACAAAGCATTAGCTACTCAGATTTTAAGGGACAAGTAGTCGCCTATTTAATGGATGAATATAAAGAAGCCTATGACACACCGCAAAAATGGGAAAAAATACGTGATAAAGTTGTGCAAATACTTCTAGAGAATAAAAATGCGACTGCTTGATGCCGAAAAGAGGTTGCTAGCACTGAATCAGCCTGTTTTGCAAACGCGGGATGTCTCAGCATGTTTGGATATTCCTATTGCCCAAGCAAGTAAAATATTAGAGCGTCTTGTCGAAACAGGAAGGTTTGTAAAATTGATGCGCGGCAAATGGACGACAACTAATAATATCGATCCGTTGATCTTGCCAGAATATTTAACCGCACCTTTTCCAAGCTATGTTTCCTTACAAACCGCGCTTTTTTATCACGGCATGATTTCGCAAATTCCTCATACCATTTATGCCGTCTCCTTAGCTCGCACAAGAGTGTATAAGACAAGATTTGGCAATGTGTCCATTCATCATTTACAACCGGATTTTTTCTTTGATTACGAGATAATCGGTCAGATTAATATTGCAACACCGGAAAAGGCATTAATTGATGTGTTATATCTTACTTCAGCAAAATCAAGATTATTTAAGACATTGCCAGAGCTCGAGTTTCCCAAGATGTTTAATTTTAAAAAAGCCAATGAAATTATAAAAAAAATTTCATCTGGACGGATTAGAGCGATTGTTAAAAGACGATTAGAAGAGTTAATGGCAAGTGAAAAAAGTTAGAATAGCATGAATACAAAAATAATATGGACTAAATCAAGATCGCGATTGAAGCTGATACGAGACGATCAGAGCCAAAAATATAATTGGTTGTTCCTTCCGGGTGGCCCGGGTTTAGGGTCGGAGTCACTACAAGATCTCGTCAACATTTTAAATTTGTCTGGCAGTGTTTGGCTGGTTGATCTGCCTGGCGAAGGTTCAAACACGACTGAAGATGACGAAAAAAATTTTGCAAATTGGTCTGATGGGCTGATTGAAGCAGTAGATGAGTTTGATGATGTTATTTTAGTCGCGCATTCTTCAGGTGGGGATGAGTAGTAGCAGAAAACAAAGAATGGTACGTAAAGCTTGCATTTATCACCTTTTGTAGCCCGGATGAAACGTTTTTTTCATCCGGGGAGCACATTTAATTATCGTCTATCACCCATCAAGCGCAACAGATTCAAGAATAAGTTGAGGAAGTCGAGATACAACACTAACGCGCCATACACCGCTTGCGCGCCGTAAGAACCACCTGCTGATTGATAGGCAAGCGCTTTAATACGCTGCGTGTCATAAGCAGTCAATCCAGCAAAAATCACCAAACCAGCGATGCTAAAGAAAATCTGCATACCGTTGCTATTCATGCTCGGAATAAAGAATGACAACAAGGCAATACCGATCAAGCCAAACAACGCCATAATGCAGAATGATCCAACAGGCCCTAAATCACGCTTGGTGGTATAGCCAAACAAACTTAAGCCAGCAAAACCCGCCGCTGTGGTAATAAACGCTGAAGCAATACTGCTTTGCGTATACAACACAAAAATCATCGACAAGGTAATACCCGTCAACGCGGAATAAGCCAGAAAGGTGATCGCCGCTGATGTCGCACTCATGCGGTTAATCATGGCCGATAAATAAATTACCGAGCCAAATTGCAAAATGATGACTAACCAGAAGAAGAGTTTATTGGCGAATACTTGCGCCACGAGCTGCGGGTCGTTGCCTATGTAATAGGAGACCATCGCGGTCATTAAAATACCCGCGGTCATCCAACCATAGACTCTGCTCATAAAGGCAGATATCGTGCCACTGTCTGCGCGGTTTACAAAAATTTCCTGTGGATTGCGTCTGAAGTTCATATGGGGGTCTCTTTAAATTAAGTATCTATAGTATAGGCGAAGTTATTTATTCATGGTAGTTGCCCTAATCAGGACAAATATGGTACGGTATGGCCACATTACTATTACTATAAGCTTGGTCAAATTCTATGCTACGTATCGGTAAATTAACGGATTATGCCCTGCTCATTTTGGGGCAGATGGCGCGTGAGGCGTCGTTAGTCAGCGCGACGGCGATTGCCGATGCGCTGCAGTTGGGCGCGCCGACGGTCAGTAAAATACTCAAAATGCTGTCTGAGGCGGGGTTGGTGAGCTCAGTGCGGGGTGCGGAAGGGGGTTATCATTTGAGCCGCGATGCCGCGCAAATCACTGTGGCGGAAGTTATTACCGCGATGGAAGGCGGTGTGGCGATGACAGAATGCTGCGAAAACAGCAATCTTTGCATGATCGATCCTCTCTGTGCGATGAAAGAAAACTGGCTTAAAATCAATAAGAACGTGCACAACATGCTGGCTGGCATCTCGATTATAGACATGATGGAGGTGCGCGCATGAGCCAAAGTAATCAATTCATCAAAGAAACGATTAACCAGCAATATCCTTATGGCTTCGTGACGCAGATTGACTCGGAAACAATCCCGCCAGGGTTAAATGAAGATGTCATTCGGTTAATCTCTGCCCGTAAGAATGAGCCTGCATTCATGCTGGAATGGCGGTTAAAGGCATTTCGTCATTGGCAAACCTTAAAGTCGCCGACCTGGGCGAATGTGCATTACCCAGAAATTGATTATCAGGACATCATTTATTACTCCGCGCCCAAATCAGCCGAAGGCGCGCCCAAGAGTCTGGACGAGGTTGATCCCAAGTTGCTGGAAACCTACAACAAGCTAGGTATTCCGTTGCATGAACAAGGCCGATTAGCAGGCGTGGCGGTGGATGCGGTATTCGATAGCATTTCAGTCGCGACGACTTTCAAAAGTAAATTAGCGGAAGCGGGTGTGATCTTTTGTCCGTTCTCTGAAGCTGTGCAAAAGTATCCGGAACTGATAGAAAAATATTTAGGTACCGTTGTGCCGTATCGCGACAATTTTTTCGCGGCGTTAAATTCCGCGGTGTTTAGCGATGGTTCGTTTGTGTTTGTGCCGAAGGGTGTGCGGTGTCCGATGGAGCTATCCACTTACTTCCGTATTAACACGGCGAAGAGTGGTCAATTCGAGCGTACGCTGATTATTGCTGAAGAAAGCAGTTATGTGAGTTATCTGGAAGGTTGCACTGCGCCGATGCGCGACGAAAATCAGTTACACGCGGCGGTAGTGGAACTAGTCGCGCTAGATAACGCGCAAATTAAATATTCCACCGTGCAAAACTGGTATCCAGGCGATGAGCAAGGCAAAGGCGGCATTTTTAATTTTGTGACGAAGCGCGGACATTGTCGTGGCGTCAATTCCAAAATTTCCTGGACGCAAATTGAAACAGGCTCGGCGATTACCTGGAAATATCCCAGCGTCGTGTTGCAAGGCGACAATTCAGTCGGCGAATTTTACTCCGTCGCGCTCACCAATAATTATCAGCAAGCTGACACCGGCACCAAAATGATTCACATGGGCAAAAATACGCGCAGCACGATTATTTCCAAAGGCATCTCCGCCGGTTACGGACAAAATACTTATCGCGGACTGGTGCGCATGCTGCCGAACGCGAAAAACGCGCGTAATTACACGCAATGCGATTCGCTGTTGCTAAGCGCGACGTGTGGCGCGCACACTTTTCCAAATATCGACGTTAAAAATGCCACGGCGCAAGTAGAGCACGAAGCATCTACATCGAAGATCGGCGAAGATCAATTATTTTATTGCCGCCAGCGTGGTTTAAGTACCGAAGACGCTATTTCCATGATCGTGAACGGTTTTTGCAAACAGGTATTC
>DAIDIB010000096.1 GCA_027459575.1 Gammaproteobacteria bacterium
TTAACTGCTTTGTCTCAACAGCAGTTAAACCTTGTTTTTTATAATCATTGATACTGTCGTTAACGCTATCTGGTCTTGGCGCAGGATTTTTTGGCGACTGAAATAACGCTGAATCATTATTTGTCTGCGTTGGCTCAGAGGTGGATTGATGAATGTCGTAATCCATAATATTGATGTAATCGATGTAGCGTAACAAGCCTCTCACATCAAGGTTATCAACACTACCGCCATCAGCGCGATTGGCATGCGACGGCCCGGCGATGGTAATTAAATAATGCTTGCCGCCGAGTGAATCCAGTTTTGCACGAATTGCTTTTACCATTAGTACATAGTTTTCTTTATCTTGTGGCAAATGCGGAATACCATCGCCACCCGCGGCTGGGAATTCCCAGTCAATATCGATGCCATCCAGGCCAGGATAACGTCGCATCAAATCCGCAATATTATCAGCAAATTTTTGAGTTAGTTGCGCACTCGCGGCAACTTGTGAAAATTCTTTTGATAAGGTCCAGCCACCAATAGATAACACTACTCGCAGTTTAGCTTGCTGTTTTTTTAATTCGGTAATATTTTTAAAATTTTCGTCATCCTTGTTGCCAGTTAATTTGATTGAACCATCGCCTTGCAAAGAAGCAAAAGCGTAGTTAAGAATGGTGAGATTTTTCACCGGCAATGCGGTGAATGGCACGCTCGTCCAATTCGCATAATAACCCACCACTTCAAGCTGGTTATCAGCAAATACTGTTGTTGCGCATAAACTTAAACTGAGTAATAGACCATAGATTATTTTTTTCATTTTCGCATTAACCTCGGAGCTTTCTCTTATATTGATAGGAATAATGCGCTCTATTTTACCAGAGACTTTTATATAAATATTAGGGAATTCTTAAGTGTCATTTAACGGTTGTGTTGATTTATATAGTGTTTATTTTACCCTAACGCTCGTCTTTGGTTAGAGCGCGACACTCATAATGACGAGGTCGGTGGTTGGAATCCACCCATAGCCACTAGTTTCTCAAGTTCAAACTGTGCGAGCTTTTCGATTTCGTTGACCTCATCTGCATCCAGTCGTTTTTCTAAGTATTGCTGAAAATTTTTTACTACCATTTTTTCGCCCTTTTTAGACGAGCTCAACTTACATCTGCCCTATTATATCTTCTATTTGGAAGATTGCCATGTCACGAACCAATAATCTCTTTTGCGCCCATCCCACATAAACGCCAATTTATTGCATCAATTTTAATAGGTGTCTTTGAATGAGCGACTTCATCATCCAAAGCAACATATGAATTAGTACCTACAAAATTCATCGGAAAAATAACCAGGCATTCCTTTCCCGTAAACTTAGATAAATATAATATTCCCTCTATTCCAGCCATACAAATAAGATAACCAAAAATTTGTGAATTTGCAGGCACATCAAAATTACTTGGAACCTGCCGCCAATGTGGATCAAGTAACATTTTAAATAACGTGCTAGCTGTTTTTACAACACCAGGTGCTTGCATTCCAAGCCTTGTAGCCATCTCGATTAACTCTTTGGAAAGTACAAAATCTTTAATTTGATTAATAAAACCATTTAAATTTTTATGCGTCCTTAAATCAAAAACTTTGTCCAAGTTTCCACTCACGGAAACAATCGTTTCGGAAGAAGGGTTTGTAAGTGCTCTTTCTTGTGCACTCAAATTTAATTTTGCACGGTCACCATTTATCTGCTGGCCGAGATGCTCTTGTAATGCTGTGTCCTTATCCTTAGCCAAATATAATCCCGGAAAAGCCGGCACTTCAGGATTCACACTTTTTCCAGTATTAAATCTACCCCCAATATAAGAAAGGCTGCCCTCAGTAGAAAAAGGATGTAACCCATACTTATATTTCACCGCACGTTGCCAATTTTTGAACTGGTAAGAAATACACGTTTGAACTAACGCCTGATTTATATTACCCGCAACAGCACTTCTTTGACCTGCAAGCTCAGCATAATACTTCCAATGATACTTTAAATTTTCGCCTGTAGAACGCTTTGCATGCTGCATATCCTCAAGGGTGCCAGCCTCTAACAAATGCTTTACGGGTGTCTTTAAAAATTTTGGTGAATGAGTTGCTTTTCTTTTTTTTCTACGTCCCTTTACCATGCGAACTATCTCTGATTTTCATCTAAAGCCGACTGAATAAAGTTCAGTAATTTTTTAAATCGACCAACTCGAATCATATCTCTGGGCGACATGTCCCCCAGAAGCGGGTTTGGCATACAAAACCATAGAATGGTTTTTTCATTATCGTGAAAAAAACCAGCGACCAGATTTAATGCTGTAGCCCATTCTGTCAATCGCTCTCTAAGCTCTATTGGCATTTTGTTTGGTTCGTAGCGGACAGAAGCAATAGGAACATTCGCAGCAACAGAAACATCCGCTTTTTTATATTTCAAAAGCTCAACGACCCTCTCACCATCTGGCACACCCTTGTTAAAGAGGTTAAGATAGTCTTTTGCAGGAACTGTTCTGAACAATGCCGGCTGTGATAAAGCCATATATGGCTCCTAATATTGATAATAAACAATAAGATATAAAGTATATCATTATATTTTTCCACATTTATACCATAATTATACCATATTTTTCCATTCTTAGCCCACGTAATCCAAAGAAATCTCTATTATTAGGGCGCAAAATAGGCATTGACGCCTAAAATTAAAACACGACTTTGCAGAAAAAACTGCAAATTACCGTTTTAAAATCATAAAAAGCAAAATAATTTGTTACTGGCCAGGCCCCGATGGTTTTGGCGCAACAGTGGGCGCCGCATCGCCGCTGGAACTCGCTGTCTGCTTAACGCCGCCACTTTTACTCAAAAAGTTAAAATAACTTATCGCTTTGGTAGCCACATCCGTCACCATGGATTTACGTGACACCTGCGCGCGTACTTTTGCGTGGCCTGAGTTAGGGCATAGATTTAGGCTGCCATCTGGCAAATGACTGGTGAACAGGCGATAAGATATAGCAAGAACGCTCTGCATCGATCCAAAATCAACGTTAAAATGCTTCATGGTGTGCGCGTCAAAAGATTTTTTCGCAAACGCGCACAGCCCCAGCGCAAGACCAACGCCCGCGCCTAGCAGAGGATTCATGATACCTAAAGCAGAAAAGAAGAATGCGCCAAAAAAGCTACCGCCCACCATACCAGCCGCTGTAGCTGTCGCACGAACAGTTTGAGGCTCAACTTTAAATACATACATCTCGGCTTTGTTACGCTCGATATCGCTTAAAATTGTTGCCTGGCCTGTCACTTGCACCACATCGCCGCCTACGTGACCAATATAGGATGAATGTTTAATATCCGCGTACTGTCGAAGCATGGGAGCGAGCTTGTTACTGTGATCTTCCACTGCTTGCAGCACACCTGTTGGATTCCAAACAGCAAGACTCATCTCGCTCACATCTTTCGCTGACAAACCTTTACTATCCACAAGTTTGCCGATTGAATCATCCCCCTTATAGTCAGGCAGTGATTCGTGCAATGCACGCAAGAAAACATCTTCCGCTCGAAGTTGATCGGCATTTTCCACTAACACCGTTGCTGCTAAATGCCGCTGCAAAGAGTGGAACATTAGCTGAGATAATGCGCCACCCAAACTGTGGCCGCTGACCACAAGGCGAAAAGGCTTGTTGCAATATAGCTTAAACAACGACAACGCTTGCATCACTTGTCCCATGATTTGCGCTTCTGCGTGACGAAACGATTCCTCGCCAGCGTTGCGCTGTAAATCTGCCAATAGCGTGCTCTGGTTGTAAGTACCCGTCCACACAACATATATTGTAGGTTGATCTGGAATAGCGCCGTCTTTATAAACTGGCGTTAAAATAGCCGCCATTAATGATTTATCTCGCAAGCTCTCATCTTCATGTGCGTCACATTTCACTATAATTTCCCGCACAGAAAATTCATCAATCTGATCTGAGTAATCAGAATGCAACAAAAGCTTATTTATTTTTCCTTCATTCTGCGCAATCTTATAAGCCACGCCATGACCCATTAACTCACTCATCGCAAAATGCCTGATGATCGTCGCCTGATTATACAATTCTGCTGCAATTAAAGGTAAAACACGAAGATGGCTTGATTTATCATCTAACTGATACAGTTGGTTGAACAAACTATCAAACTCTACATCGCCCAATAAATCACATAATGCGTCCATATCTGTCAGCAACGGCTTAGTTAAGCTGACACGCGCGTCTGGATCGTTATTTGTCTTATGCACGGCAAAAAAGGGCGCAGCCTGCGAAATGATCTTGATAATTAATTTTATCGCAGCCTCAGCCTGACAAACTGTCATCACCGATTTTTTTCAATGCTGATTCCTGAAAATAAGCCCAGCCATGGCTATAGGCAACATTGTTCGCCGCGGCAACAATCGCTGCGCGCTCTTCAGCAGAAAAAACATATTCACTGTATTGTTCAGGGAGACTATCGTACTGATGGTGTGCCGTTAATGTTGATCCAGAAAGCACGAATTGTTGACGCTGCATAACCATTCCTCGTGTGTGATATTTTATATTTATTAATTATGTTGCCTAAAACTATTTCGCTCTATACCGCTCATACGACGCATCAGCCCATTTACCATAGCTGATACTGCCATCGACGGATTTATTTTTGGCATAACGCTCATCTTTAGTGAGCTCAGATTTTGAATTAATAACAACATTTATCTCGGCGTCGCAGAACAGTGCTAAAGTGTAACGATCAATACCATCAGTTGATTTTTTTACAACATGGCGGGTGGCGCGTACGCGATCGTTTGACGCGAGCTGGCCAAATTCACCGATCTGAAATAACAAAATGGATTTGTCATTGGCGTTGATTTTTTCAAAGCGGTCTGAATTGGTAGGCATGATATAAAGACCTGCTTCTTCGGGTTCTTCGACTTCTTGACCATCGCGGAAATAATAAGCAGGCAATAATGCAGTCAAGGCGCCGTGATCAAGGTGCGCGCCGCACCAGTTTGGATTAGCGTTCGTCGCATCGCCTTCTTTATGGTAATGCAGCATGCGGCCGAAACCCGTCAGTTTGTCGTAACTAAAGTCTGTTGTTTCATCCAGTCGCAACGCTCTAAATAATAATTTCGCCACATCGAACATTAATCCGCCGATGGCCATGTATGGTGTCTTTAAATCCAGCTCGTGCGGCCAGCGATTACGTTCATCATGTGGCACCCGTGCGTAAAATGAACCTTTTTTATCGTCTATTTGCCAAATACCATTTTCATCCTGAAACTTTTCCGCGCCGAGTTCGTAGCCTTCGGTTTCACCCGCGTCGCGATTAGGCGCGTATTTTTGTTTGGTCTCTTCTGGCATGGCGGAAAATTTTCTGGCGGCTTCAATGTACTCGCGCGCCAGACGCTCGTAATTCGGCACATCTTTAATACCGAGAATACCTTTATGTTGTAAGGCGGTTTCACAGCGACTGAGCGCAATGGCTAAACTTTCAGGGGAAGATAAATCATGGTAGGAAATAATATCTAGTTTCATACATATTACCCTCTTATGTTTTAGCTGCTCCCGACTTAATTGCAGCGGTGGCAACGGCGGAAGAAACTTTTTGTTTTAAACGAGGATCGATGGGTTTTGGCAGCAAATAAGCCGGCCCGAACTCGATACTCCGCTCAATTCCATAAGCAATTAGCACCTCGTCAGGAACCGGCTCTTTTGCCAGCTCTTTTATTGCATGAACTGCGGCTAGTTGCATCGCATCGTTAATCGTTGATGCACGCACATCCAGCGCACCGCGAAACAGGTAAGGAAAACATAACACATTATTCACCTGGTTCGGATAATCACTTCGGCCGGTTGCGATGATCGCGTCATCTCGCACTTGCATCACTTGTTCCGGCAAAATTTCCGGCTCAGGATTCGACAGTGCAAACACAACTGGCTTTTGCGACATGCTTTTTATCATGTCTTTTGTAACAAGTCTAGCGCCAGATACACCAATAAATACATCTGCGTTTTTCATGGCATCTTGCAGTGTTCTTTTGTTCGTAACAAGTGCAAATTCGCTTTTTTGTTCATTTAAATCCAGTCGCTCATGGTGGATAACGCCTTCGCGATCGACCATAAAAATATTTTCTTTGCGCGCACCGAGGGATTGCAGCAAGCGTGCAGTCGCAATTCCCGCAGCACCCGCGCCCAGACAAACAATTCTGACATCGCTTAATTTTTTTTCTTGCAATTCGAGTGCGTTCAACAGTGCCGCGGCAACGACAATCGCGGTGCCTTGTTGATCATCATGCAGCACAGGAATATTGAGACGCTTTTTTAATTCTGCTTCGACAAAGAAACATTCGGGTGCTTTGATATCTTCCAGATTAATACCGCCAAATGTCGGCGCCATGCGCGCGATGGTATCCACCAAATCTTGTGGGTTGTCACAATCCAGCTCAATGTCGAACACATCAATATCAGCGAAATGTTTAAACAACGCTGCCTTGCCTTCCATCACGGGCTTGCTGGCAAGCGCGCCCGTGTTGCCAAGTCCTAACACGGCGGTGCCATTGGTAATGACTGCGACTAGATTGGTCTTGTTGGTGTAGAGATAAGCCGCTTCGGGATTTTTTGCGATTTCTTTTACCGGCTCTGCCACGCCAGGTGTATATGCGAGAGAAAGATCTTGTTGCGTTAGCATAGGCTTGCTAATCGCGGTTTGAATCTTACCTGGAATAGGAAATTCGTGATAATCAAGCGCCGCTTGACGTAACTTGTCAGGGATTGTTGTCATGTTTAATTACTACCGTAATTTTGTCAACAATCCCTATCGAGATACTGGATCCCGGCTTTCGCCGGGACGTCGCATATTGGCTTTCGTCGAGACGACTCGTTAAACCTGGTCGACGGTTACTGCTTATTGCTGTCGTCTTTTTCGCTTTTAGCATTAGCAGCAGCTTTGCCACGTGTGCCGTATTTTTGACGGAAACGATCGACGCGACCAGCGGTATCAACGATCTTCTGCGTACCGGTGTAGAATGGATGGCAAGCTGAGCAAACTTCGAGCGATAAGCTATCTTTACCTAGCGTGGAGCGCGTAGTGAACGCATTGCCACAGCTGCAAGTAACGTTAACATCTTTGTATTGTGGATGAATTTCTGGTTTCATTGTCTGCACCCTATTAAAACAGCCGTGAATAATAACTGGTAACTAATATTTTATCAACTGGTTTTGATGGCCGATATCATGTATAGCCC
>DAIDIB010000097.1:0-6867 GCA_027459575.1 Gammaproteobacteria bacterium
CCCTCTTGGAATCGAACTCACCATGACATCATAGTTAAATACGATTTTGTCTTTTTCAATTGTCCACCCCTGCTTGAGACTAGTACTGAAACCCATGCTTGCTTGCGGGATATGACCAGACGTCATTGAACTTAAATCCGGCTGTAAGTAGTTATACATAAACAACTGGTCAACAAACCGATTAATATCCTGGCCGCCATTCATAGCCAACCAGGCTATTAATTTTTCTCTATCTTCACTTTTATAGCCTTTTGCTTGCATGACCAGCGATTCAATGCGTTTAGTGATTTCACTCTCTTCGCCGCCAACCTCACCCTGAATAGCGATATCTCTTTCAAAGTCGACGTATGCTTTCTTAGGATCACTACTAGACCTCGCCAACGTGCGTTGCCAGTCAGTAAACGCTTCGTTCATTATCTGACCTGTTTTTTTGTCACGCGTATACTCATGAATCCAACTCGGTTCGCGGTAGTCTTCCACTAATATCGAATAGAGTGATATCAACACCCCAGTCGCTTCATCCGACAATGGTTTTTTTGGCAAATAAAGAGGCTCATCATTAGCTTGCGCCTCCTTAGCCATAAGACGAATAAAAGATCTGTCATATACCACTTTCAATTTATCCGTGGCCAATAGATTTACCAATGAAGCTCGCCCTTGATTTAGCAGCAGCTGCGGGGTTGGCATCACACCCAAATAGCAAAGTGCTTTTTTAACCTCGGTCATATCAAAGCCATTGTCACTCAAAGCGATAAAGTCAGCCACTTGTCGCAGGATAATCCGCAGCTGCTCATCCTTTGTATTAATATTCCGACGAATAAACGTCTCAGCATCTTGAGTAGCCATAACCACCCTCTCGTTTTGTATTATTTATAACTAATATTATACAACTTTTGAGCAGATTTTGGCTTAACGCTGTATAAATTATTGTTATTTAATACATTCTATATCCCGGCTGGAGCCTGCCCCCGAATGCTTTTGTCGGGGGCAGGGAGGACAACTAAAACCGCTTCCCTACTGCAATAATATGTGTAAAATATGCCGTTCTGCCTGGTCGCGGGCAGAATGTGTTTTTTATTATTTTTTTCAATATCTGGAGTTAAGATCATGACAGCTAAAGCAAATCATAAAGGTAATTTTGAAGTTGCCGCTCATGTTCGCCAGGATATAGGGAAAGGTGCGAGCCGCCGCCTACGTCGCGAAGATAAAGTTCCAGGCGTGGTATATGGTGGTGGTAAAGATACCGTCTCTATTCTCGTCGAGCACAAAAACATTTCCAAATCACTGACGAATGAAGCGTTTTATTCGCGCATTCTGACGTTGAAAACCGGTTCCGATTCCGAACGCGTTATTTTGAAAGATGTGCAGCGCCATCCTTACAAACCGCGCATCATGCACATTGATTTTCAACGCGTACGTTCAGATGAAAAATTGCATATGCATGTTCCATTGCACTTTGTTGGCGCTGAAAATGCACCAGGCGTGAAAGACGCGGGTGGTATCATGTCGCACATTATGAGTGACGTTGAAGTATCCTGCTTCCCGGATGACTTGCCAGAATTCATCGAAGTCGATGTATCTACAATGCAATTGAACGATATTCTGCACCTTTCTAACCTGAAATTGCCTAAAGGCGTTGAAATCGTTGCGCTGCTGCACGAAGACGACAAACCAGTTGTTTCCGTACACATGCCACGCATTGAAGAAGAGCCAGTCGTTGAAGCAACAGAAGAAGTGTCTGCTGCTGACGTTCCTGCTTCTGAGCAAAAAGCTGAAGGTGAAGGCGAAGATGGCAAGGAAGAAGGAAAAGAGAAGAAGTAAAATTGTCATTCTGTCGTCCCGCGGTATAAACCGCGGGATCCAGGAATCACAAAAAATGGATCCCCCGACTTCGCGGGGATGACAAAGGAATATCACCGCCATGTCAGCCCCTATCCAACTCATCGTCGGCCTTGCCAATCCTGGCAAAAAATATGCGGAAACGCGGCATAATGCTGGCGCATGGTTCGTTGAGGATTTAGCGCGAACGAATGATGTCACGTTAAGTGCTGAATCAAAATTCCAGGGCCTATACAGCAAAATCACCTTGCACGATCAAGTTTGTCATCTACTTATTCCCACTACTTTCATGAATCTCAGCGGACAATCCGTACGCGCCTGCATGAATTTTTACAAAATAAAACCTGAAGCCATTTTAGTCGTGCACGATGAAATTGATTTGCCACCGGGCATTATAAGATTGAAGTTCGATGGCGGCGATGGCGGACATAATGGTTTGAAAGACATCATCAGTCACCTGCACACGAAGCAATTTAACCGTCTGCGCATTGGCGTGGGACATCCCGGCAACAGCAAGGATGTAGTGGATTATGTCCTAGATAAACCCTCAAAAATCGATCGCAAAATGATTGATGAAGCGATGGATAAAGCAACGGATACCTTGCCATTTATCATGGCTGGTGAGATGGCTAAAGCGATGCAGCAGTTGCATACCGCTTAGTTCTATACTTTAAATGCACCCCCAGACATGCCTTCAGCCAATTTGGCAAGTTGAATCAACGCCAACCATAAGCAAATATGGCCGACATGCCAAATATCGGCTATTATTGCGGCATTAAATAGCGAGGATAAAGAAATGGCACTGAAGTGCGGCATTGTGGGCCTGCCGAATGTGGGCAAATCAACTTTATTTAACTGCCTGACCAAAGCGGGGGCAGCGGCGGAAAACTACCCATTTTGCACCATTGAGCCTAATGTGGGCATCGTGCCAGTGCCGGACCCACGTCTTGATAAGCTGGCTGAAATTGTCAAACCTGAACGTACCGTTCCAACCACCGTGGAATTTGTAGATATCGCAGGCATCGTCAAAGGCGCGTCACAAGGAGAAGGGCTGGGTAATAAATTTTTATCACACATTCGCGAAACCGATGCCATTGTGCATGTGGTGCGTTGTTTTGAAAATGATAATGTCACGCATGTGGCTGGCAAAGTATCGCCGGCGGATGATATTGATGTCATCAACACTGAACTCGCATTAGCTGACATGGAAACTGTCGATAAATCCATTCATCGCATACAAAAAGCGGCTAAATCTGGTGATAAAACTGCCCAAATAGAACTAGGCCTGCTCGACCGCATTAAAAAACAATTAGATGCTGGCAAGCCGGCACGCGCATTACAATTCAGCAAAGAAGAACAACCGCTGCTTAATGGTTTCCATTTGCTAACACTAAAACGTACTTTATATGCTGCGAATGTCGCGGAAGATGGTTTCACCAATAATCCACTGCTTGATCAAGTCAAAAAAATCGCCGCGGAAGAAAATTCCGAAGTGGTTGTGATCTGCGCCGCGATAGAAGCTGAAATTGCTGAACTGGCGGATGATGAGAAAAAAGTATTTCTAGACGAATTAAAATTAACCGAGCCAGGCTTAGATCGTTTAATTCATGCCGGTTACAAGTTATTACATCTCGAAACCTACTTCACCGCAGGCGTGAAAGAAGTACGCGCCTGGACCGTACCCGTCGGCGCCACCGCACCCCAAGCCGCCGGCGTCATTCACACCGATTTCGAAAAAGGCTTCATCCGGGCGGAAGTCATTTCCTATAATGACTTCATTCACTACAAAGGCGAACAAGGCGCTAAAGAAGCTGGCAAGTGGCGACTGGAAGGTAAAGAGTACATCGTGCAGGATGGTGATGTGATGCATTTCAGGTTTAATGTATAGTCAAACACCTACTCATGAAAAGAAATTATCGAAAAATAATCAAGAGACAATCATTTGTCGCTGACGCACCGCTTCAAACAACACAATACCCGTCGCCACAGAAACATTTAAACTTTCAACGGTGCCGTACATAGGGATTTTCATCAGCACATCACAGTTTTCGCGTGTGAGGCGTCGCATGCCTTCACCTTCGGCGCCGAGCACGAGCGCGAGGGGGCCTTTTAAATCGGTTTGATAAATCGATTTTTCCGCTTCGCCTGCCATCCCGTAAATCCAGACACCTAATTCTTTGAGTAACTCAAGTGTGCGCGCAAGATTGGTGACTTGCACGAAAGGTACGGTTTCCATTGCACCACTGGCGACTTTGCTTACGATGGGTGTTAAGCCGACTGCTCGATCTTTGGGTGCTATCGCGGCGTTCTCGCTGGATAAATATGCGCGACACGCGTTCTGGATGGTGATCAAGTAGTGATGTAACGGCGTGGATACCGAAAACTATTTGTTTATTACTGCTCATTTTTTTGATCGTCGTGATTTACGTGGTTTCTTTTTTTTGCCCACCTCTTTCCGAGAACGGCCCTGATTATGGTCGTCGTGCTTATTTGATCTGGATTTATCCTTGTCACGCTTTTTATCTGAGCGTTTTGCGCCTCTGCCACCTGGGCGATTTTTTTCACCCGCCAGCACAAAGTCAATTTCACTCTGATCCAGATCAACGCGCGCGACCTGAATTTTAATCGGATCACCAAGACGGAAAGATCGATTGGTACGCTCGCCCACCAGCATATGTTTGACTGAATCAAATTGATAATAATCGTCTGGCAAAGTGGTAATATGCACTAAACCTTCGACATAAATATCTTTCAACTCGACAAATAAACCGAAATTCGTCACGCCGGAAATGGCGCCTTCAAATTCCTTGCCGACTTTATCCATCATAAATTCACACTTCAACCAGTCTTTCGCATCACGCGTCGCGTCATCCGCGCGGCGCTCGGTCATCGAGCAGTGCTCACCGGCGCGCACAAAGCCAGCCTCGTCCACCAGGGATGACTGCTTATTAAGCAACTGTTTGATTGCACGATGTACCAGCAAATCCGGATAGCGGCGGATAGGAGAAGTAAAATGCGCATAAGCATCATACGCCAAACCAAAGTGACCTTTGTTCTCTGGACTATAAACCGCCTGACTCATCGAACGCAACAACACGGTTTGAATCATGTTGAAATCAGGACGATCCGCCACCACGCGCAGCACATGCGCGTAATCGCCAGGCACGGGATCGCGATGACCCGGCATTTTCAATCCCATTTCCTTCATGAACTTTCTCAAATCATTTAATTTTTCTTCAGAAGGCCCTTCGTGCACGCGGTACAAGGCAGGATGCTTGTTCTTTTCCAGAAAACGCGCCGTGCAGATATTCGCCGCCAACATACATTCTTCAATCACGCGATGTGATCCGTATCTTTCATACGGCACAATTTCTTTTATCTTGCGATTGGGTCCAAATACAATTTTGGTTTCTGGCATATCGAAATCGATGGCGCCGCGTTCTTCACGTGCCTTGTGCAGCACGTGGAATAAATCGTATAAATTCTCAAGGTTCGGTAATTGCGCTTTAAATTGCTCGCGCATCTTGCGATCTTTTTTCTCCATCATGGCATGCACTTGCGTGTAAGTCAGACGCGCGTGCGAATGAATGACGGCTTCGCTGAATTCATAATCTGAAATACGACCGCCTGGCTGAATGGTCATCTCGCATACCATTACCAATCGATCAACATGCGGATTAAGCGAGCATAAATTATTGGATAATGCTTCCGGCAGCATGGGAATCACGCGACCAGGGAAATACACTGAATTGCCGCGCTTGTAGGCTTCTTTATCGAGTGGTGAGTTTGGCGTGACATAAGCACTCACATCGGCAATCGCGACATATAACTTCCAGCCACCCTTCTCACGCGGTTCGCAATAAACGGCATCGTCGAAATCTTTGGCGTCTTCACCGTCGATTGTCACAAAAGGCAGTTTACGTAAATCGTTGCGGCCTTTTATGGCGTCTTCTGTCACATGTGCAGGGAATTTACCCGCTTCGAGCAATACCTCATCCGGCCACTCATAGGGCAACTCATGACTACGCATGGCAATGTTAATTTCCATGCCCGCCGCCATATGATCCCCCAGCACTTCCACAATTTCGCCTAGCGGCAGGGTATGCTTGGTGGGTTGCGCGGTAACAGCGGCAACCACTATCTGTCCGTGCTTCGCGCCATTCACCATATCAGGTGGAATAAGCACTTTATGCGTCATGCGCTGATTAGCCGGCTCAACATACGCCGCGCCAGCTTCAGAATAAAATTTACCTACTAATTGCTGGGTGTTATGTTCCAACACTTCAACAATACTGGCTTCACGTTTACCACGCGTGTCAACGTTCGCGACACGAGTCAACACTCGGTCGCCATGAAACACATTACGCATTTCACGAGGGCCTAAAAATAAATCATCGCCGCCATTATCCGGCACCACGAATCCAAAACCATCTTTATGGCCAATCACACGTCCCGCGATCAACTCCATACTCGCAACGGGGCCATAGGCTCCCTTGCGATTTTTTAATAACTGACCATCACGCACCATGGCGATCAAACGCCGACGCAGCGCTTCTTCTTGCTCTTCGCCACTCAAACCCAATTCTTCAAGCAATTGAGGATAGGTGGCCGCCCGTCCTCTTTCATTAAGATGCTCAATAATAAACTCGCGACTGGGAATGGGGTGCTCGTATTTTTGAGCTTCGCGCTCTGCGTTTGGATCTTTTTTCTTGCTAAACTTTGACATTCATATTCCGCTGGATAATAATTGTTCACTATACTTGAGCTAACGCTCTTTGCTACAATAGCATAAGAAGTATTCACACCCAAGGAGAAAGGAATGACGCGTCGAATACCGTTACTGATCATTTTTGGTATCAACCTATTCTTTTTTCTCCTTACTTTGACAGGTTGCGCTCCCTATCGACCCGATAGCACCAAAGCAGGCGCCTGTAACGAGTTGAATAGCAGGATGATTTTTGGCGGCAGCAGTAGCAGCATCTCAAAATCTGAAATCCAGGACGCGCAGGAAGGGCTGGAACAGCGCAC
>DAIDIB010000097.1:6877-7140 GCA_027459575.1 Gammaproteobacteria bacterium
TTTTTGGCTGGCAAAGGTCTTAATTCGCCAATGCCAGCTATATAGTTTATCTATCGGCATTTTCTTTAAATTTTGCCACCGCTTCTGAACCATGCGTCACATCGCCCGCACCTGGGTAACTCGCGAGCTGCCCGCTTTCAAGCGCTCGCACCACGGCGTCGCGATCGCGTATTTTACCACGCGCGGTATTTACCAGATAGACGCCGCGCTTCATTTTACTGATGAGTTTATCGTCAAATAAATGTTCTGTTTCAAGATGCAAT
>DAIDIB010000098.1 GCA_027459575.1 Gammaproteobacteria bacterium
TAACGACATCTAGTGGCCAAGGCGAGGGGCGGACAGTTGCTCTGGCCTGGGCGCCAGCCACACCGCCATAGCCGCAATGATAAAAACCACTGATACCGCCAAAAAAACCTGGTTGGTGGCCAGCATTACGCTTTGTGATTCAACGAGTTGGTCTAATCCCGTCAACGATACAGGACGACTCGTGATGATACCTGCCAACTCGGTCCGGTTAATCGTGGCACGGTTACTCCAGACTGTCGTGACCAAAGAGGTCGAAAAAGCACCAGACAAGGTTCTTATAAAGTTCATTAATCCGGCGGCAGAGGCCATTTTATTAACATCAACACTCGATAATGCCAGGGCATTAAGAGGAATGAAAAAGAAAGGCATCGCCATGCCTTGAATCAGAATGGGCACCGCGATTTGGGCATAGGTCATGTCGCTACTGCCGAAAGAGCGATAACATGTCATGATGCCAAGCCACAAAACGCCGGCGCTGACTAACTTACGCGCATCGATTTTTCCAGCCATTTTTGCTGCGATAGGCGCCGCGATGATGGCTAACATGCCGTTTCCCGCCATGACTAAGCCAGATGTGGTAGCGGTATAGCCCATATTGGTTTGCAACCATAAAGGTGTTAACACAATCGAACCAAAAAATGCGCCGAATGTCAGGCTAATGGTAAAGACACTCACCGAATAACTGCGATTTTTAAAAATACTGAGATCAACAATAGGATTGAGTTCAGTGATTTCCCATATCAAAAATGAAATAAAGCCAAGCACCGCGGTGATGAGCAAAATAATAATTTCAGTCGAGCCAAACCAATCCAGTTTTTGACCTTCGTCTAACATCAACTGTAACGAACCGACAAAAATCACTAACAGCAGCAAACCGACATAATCAATTTTCACTTTGAGAGTGGGCGTTTCAAACGGCTTCAATAATGTCATCACCGCCAGCCCACAAATAACTGTTAAGGGAATATTGATGAGAAATGCCCACGACCAACCCCAGTTATCACAAATATATCCACCCACAATTGGCCCCAACACGGGCGCAACCAGCGTTGTCACACTCCAGATCGCCATGGCGGTCATTTGTTTTTCTTTGGGAAAAACTGTCATCAACAGTGTTTGTGATAAAGGCATCAACGGCCCACCGGCAAAACCTTGCAAAATACGCGCGACAACCAGAAAACCTAAGCTATTCGCTAGCCCACAAAGTGCGGAACACAAACCAAATAACATTATTCCTATAACAAACATGCGTAGCGTACCAAACCGTCCCGCCAGCCAGCCTGTCAATGGAACCGTGATTGCCTCTGCCACAGCATAAGAGGTAATAACATACGTTCCTTCGTTACCTGATATGGCGAGTCCGCCAGCAATATGCGGCACCGCGACATTGGCGATTGTCATATCCAATACCACAACAAAATTTGCGGCGGCGAGTAAAATACCTGCCAGAACAAGCTGTTCTTTAGATAAAGATGGCGATGTCATTATGATTTGCCAATATTAATATCTGCGCGCATGGACAAACCTACCTGGAGCGGATGACGTGCTAACTCTTGCTGATCGAGCATGATTCGTACCGGCAAACGCTGCACGACCTTAATCCAGTTGCCGGTGGCGTTTTGCGCGGGAATCAAGGCAAACGCGGCACCTGTACCACCCGAAACACCTACCACACGGCCATGATATTCAACATTCGAACCATAAAGATCAGCGTATAATCTGACTGGCTGCCCGACCTTTACGTGAGTTAGCTGCACTTCCTTGAAATTGGCATTTACATATATTTGCGACATGGGGATGATGGAAAGCAAATGCGTGCCCGCCGCGATGTGCTGGCCTAGCTCTACATCACGTTTCGCAATGATACCATCCATTGGCGCGCGAATAACCGTGCGTGATAAATTAATTTTTGCCTGATCTAAATTCGCTGACGCCAGATCAAAATTAGCTTTCGCGATTTTCAGCGCGCTGTCGGCGTTGTTTAATTCTTCTTTGGAAACAAAACCAGAACCCGCTAATTGCTGGCGCCTGTCAAAATTCATTTTGGTGCGCTGCCAGTCTGCTTCGTTGCGCGCATAAGTCGCTTCAGCCTGTTTCAGCGCTACCTGCGCGTCTGCGTCATCTAATTGCACCAGCACATCGCCCGCTTTAACAGTCTGGGTATCCACCACATTGATGGTTTTGACGATACCGTTGATGGATGGCGTCACTTGCGCCATATCCGCCGCGGTGTAAGCGTTGTCGGTGGTGACATGTTTGGACGCAATCAACGCCCAGTAGCCATAACTGATTGTCGCTACCAGCGCTACGACGAGCGCCAAACGCTTGAACATGCGCTTGCGTTTTTGCTGATTGTTTTGGTTAGACTCACGGACTTCCGTGAGAGAGGGGATTTCATCATTTGCTGACTGCATATGGCAACCTGTTGTTTAAACTCATACATCAAGAAAAAATAGTAAAGCAATGCTGGCAATAGTAGCAAAAACCGCCCCATAAATGAATACTGCCTGGTGGCTGATATGGTCCCATAACAAGCCCGCGGTAATACTTGCTGTTAAATTTAACAATCCTATCGTTGCCGCGTACCAACCTATGCCGCTAGCGCGCAGGTTGGCGGGTACAAAATCCATTGCCAACGCCTTACCTGTCGTGCGGAAAGCACCTTGATATAATCCATACAGAATAAACAAGATAGCGATGATAAAAATATTACTTGAGAAAGCAAAGCCAAGATAGGTAATCAAAAATATAATGAAAGCTGCAAGTAAAATATATTTTCTGCCAAATAAATCTGACAAATATCCGGCAGGATAAGAGATTAAGGCTGAAACCAGATTAAATCCGGCATAAATTAAAATGGTCGTATAAATTGAAGCGTCAATGTTTTGCACTTCGAGAATTAAAAATGCATTGCTGGAATTTCCCAGACTAAACAATGCTGTTATAAATAAATATTTCCAATATGCTTTGGGAAATTTAGTGAGCTTTGCATCTAATTTATATTCCGTTGGGACATGCATTGCTTTTTCATTAACAAACAGAATCATCAAAAAAGCCAACAGCCCCGGTATAACTGCCAAATAAAAAATATAACGCATATTAATTTGCAAGGCGGCGAGTAACAGCAGAACAAGCAAAGGGCCTATAAACGCTCCCAGATTATCGCCTATGCCTTCCAGACCAAAGGCTTTACCACGATTTTTTTCAGAGACGGAAGAAGCAATCAACGCATCACGCGGCGCTGATCGCATACCCGTGCTAGCCCTATCAAGAAATCTGGCGCCTAACACACCTCGCCATGAAGAAGATAACCCCATCATTGGTTTAGCAACCGCAGCGAAAAAATAACCGGCCAATGCCACGGATTTGTGTTTCTTTAACTTATCAGATAGCCAGCCAGAAAATCCTTGCACAATATTTTGCGTGGCTTCTGCAATGCCTTCTATCAAACCAATCACGCTGCCGCTAGCGTTTAGCATTTGGGTCAGGAAGATGGGTAAGACTGGATATAACATTTCGGTGGCGATATCGGAAAATAAACTGCCGAATGCCAAAAAGACGGTATTTTTAGAAAGACCGGTAAAATATTTTTTTATAGCTTTAAACATGACTAAACTTCCGCTTTCTAGTCTAATAGCAAATAGAGGCACAGCGTCTTTTAAAATTGAAACCCTCTCTGACCACCTTGCGAAAACATCTTTTTGGTTTCTTTTTCAGCTTTATGCGCCGCGCCTTTAAAAACTCTCGAAATGCTTTGCTTACCAGAAGCGGCTACATCCCTCACCTTATCCTTGGCAGCTTGCCCCCTATCAGCCGGGGACTGGACTTGCCTGGTGATTTGGCTGACCCCCCTGCCTAACGCATGCGCGGCACCGCCAACCGTTTTCTCTATACTGGCAGTACTGCCAAATGCCATTTCGGTGTTTCTCTTCGCCGTTTTGGGATCGATACAACATTTAATTAATTCTGCAACACCATGAAATATCATAACACCTAAAAAACTTATCGCCATCATGACAGCGGAAAATACAATGCGCGCGCCTTTAAATATCAGATGTGGCAACCCCAGCGCGGCGTAAGGAATATAAAATAAAGGGGACGTTCGGTGTGCCTCTGCATGACATACATCAAAACCCCATTTAATCAGTAACGGGATACCGAAGGTCGCCCAATCAAACATACCGACGTGACGATCGAATTCCCGATCAAACCCGCCATAAAAAACATTGAACGTTTGTCTAATACGCTTTACAAAACGGTAATGCAACAATTTTTGCGGATTAATGGCCGTGAAGGGATTTGGATTGATATGATTATTTAACACTACTTATCCTTTTTTTGTGGTCGTTTCCAGCTTTGTTTAGTGCGTTGCTCAAGACGGTGCGAGAGAGTGAGTGCGTTGGGTGGCACATCTTTGGTAATGGTTGAACCCGCGCCGATGGTCGCACCTTCGCCGATGGTAACGGGCGCGACGAGCTGGGTGTCGGAACCGATGTGCGCGCTGTCGCGGATAATGGTTTTGTGTTTGTTGGCGCCGTCGTAATTGCAGGTGATGGTGCCGGCGCCGACGTTGACTTGCTTGCCGATTTCACTGTCGCCGATGTAGCTGAGATGATTCACTTTGCTGCCTTCGCCAATGGCGCTGTTTTTCACTTCAACAAAGTTGCCGATGTGTGTGTTGGCCGCCAGCACGGTACCGGGACGAACGCGCGCGAAGGGGCCAATAATGCTTTCCGCGCCAATGGTCGCGCCTTCGATCACGCTGTTGGGTTTGATTTCCACTCGCTTACCAATCTTCACGTCGCGCAAGATACAGTTAGCGCCAATGGTGCTGCCTTCTCCGATGCTGACATCGCCTTCAAGAATGATGTTCACATCCAGCGTCACGTCTTGCGCGATATCTACTTCACCGCGCACATCCAGACGCGCGGGATCAATGATCGTCACACCCTGACGCATGAGTTTTTCCGCGAATCTCTTCTGCTGAAAACGTTCTATTTGCGCAAGTTGCACACGATCATTAATACCTAAAATTTCTTCGCTCATCGCTGGTTGCTCCGTATGAATGGCAATATTTTCTCGCGCTGCTTGCGAGATGATGTCCGTTAAATAATATTCTTTTTGCGCGTTGTTATTTGCAAGCGCGGGCAACCATTTTTTCAGCAAAGTTGCGGGCACGAAATAAATGCCTGGATTAATTTCCTTAATCGCGCGCTCCGCCACGCTCGCGTCTTTCTCTTCGACAACACCAACTACTTTATTTTGCGCGTCACGCTTGATGCGACCGTAGCCGGTAGGGTTTTCAAGTGTCGCGGTTAACATGCCAAGAGCTTTGTCAGGCGTGACGGTGATTAATCGCTTAAGTGTCTCGACAGAAATCAGAGGTACGTCACCATAGAGAACTAACACACGATCTTGTTCTTTAATGTTAGGTAGCGCTTGTTGCACAGCATGGCCAGTGCCGAGTTGTTGTGGTTGCTCGACCCACGTTACATTGTGTCGCGAAAAAGATTCGTGCAGTAGCTTGCCTTGATGCCCGTAAATAACCACTGGCGGCGTATTCGACACAGCGGCGGCAACATCCAGCACATGACCCAGCAGCGGTTTACCCGCGAGCTTATGCAGCACCTTGGGCTGACTGGAACGCATGCGCGTGCCCTGCCCCGCCGCTAAGATCACTATTTGTACTGATGTCATTTGCGCCTCTCTTTTCATGGGGCATATTGTATGCTAAATGTCCTATGTAATGCGAGTAGCCTTCACTACTAGGAGTATAGGCATGAAATCTTCCCAAACCGCGGCCTTTTTTACACCACCACCGGATGCTAAAAAAGCCCGTACCATAGTCAAGCATACCGGCAACATGCTAGATATGCCGGATGAGATGTGGGTGGAAATTCTGAGATATTTCAATAAAAAAGAGCTCTTTCTTGTCTGTTAGTGATGAAAGTCGAGAGTTAGCAAATGGTGACTTGATGACGGAGTATTATTCGGAGGGAGATGATAGTAATCATGTAAGTGTACATAGATTTGGAGTGAAGTGATTGTTAGGCTTCGCCTGGATCCCGGCTTTCGCCGGGTCGACGCCTACCGGGACGTGGTTACCGTATCTCCGATGGAGTTAGATGGGACAGCTCCCCGGAGTAAACGCAAAAAACGCGTTTACTCCGGGCTACGCCTAGCCTGTTGATAGCGCCACAGGACGAGACAAGCTCTTAATGAATGCGACAACACGTTTATCATCAGCAATAACTTTGTCGATACTCAAAAACGGCGCGTGTTCTGCTTTATCTGACATGGCGTCTATCATAATGGAATAATCGCTAATCGGATTAATCTCGCTATTTTCGTTAACAACATAAATGGTGTCATCAGCGCTTGATGTGTACGAATGCGCCGGCGTTTCGATAATCGCCAACTGCCAATCCTGAAAATCATTTTTGTGCTTAAACTTAAACTCATTCACCTTCTGCGTAATTTCTTTCAAATTAGCATAATCAAAGCGTACAATTTTCGGCATGATACGACGATGCAAACGCGTGGCGATCAGCGCCGCCGGATGCTCGTCGCCAATTTCCGCCAATTGTCTAATCACGGCAAACACATCGTAATCGCATAGCTCTTTATAAACCGCATAATTTTTCGCGATAAACTGTTCACGCTGCTTACTTTCAGACTGATTAGCAGCCACTAAAAATTCGCCCAGCCGCGAATGACGAATCTGTTTATACGCATCTGTAGATTCCAGCGTTTCCGCGAGACTGGATAGCATCTCAACAAGAAAATGTTCAAAACCCAGTTTTTTAGGCAGCT
>DAIDIB010000099.1 GCA_027459575.1 Gammaproteobacteria bacterium
AAAAAACGCACCCGGGCTACTCGCTACTCGCCTAAAGTAGCGATCAAATCCGCATTATATTCTTGCTGCAGCGCTTCGACTACAGGAGCAAGATTACCTTCTAAAATATTGGTAAGTTGATACAAAGTCAGATTAATGCGGTGATCCGTCAAACGACCCTGCGGATAATTATACGTACGAATACGTTCAGAACGATCGCCGGTGCCGACGAGACTGCGGCGTGTATCAGCCTGCTGCTTCTGCTGCTTTTCACGCTCAGCATTCAAGATACGCGCTTTGAGTAACGACATGGCACGCGCGCGGTTTTTATGTTGTGAACGTTCATCCTGACATTCTACGACAATGCCAGTTGGGATGTGCGTAATGCGAATCGCGGAATCAGTTTTTTGCACGTGCTGGCCGCCCGCGCCGGATGCGCGAAAAGTATCGGTGCGAATATCGGCAGGATTAATGTCGATGCTCTCAACTTCTTCCAGCTCCGGCAACACTGCAATAGTGCAAGTTGAAGTATGCACCCGGCCTTGGGCTTCTGTTTCCGGCACACGCTGCACACGATGCACACCGGATTCAAATTTAAAAACAGAATATGCGCCCTTGCCAATAATGCGCGTGATGACTTCTTTATAACCGCCGTGCTCACCGTGGCTTTCACTGATTATTTCCATCTTGAAGCCTTTAGACTCGGCAAAGCGAGAATACATGCGGAACAAATCCCCTGCAAAAATCGCCGCTTCGTCACCGCCCGCACCGCCGCGAATTTCCAAAAAGATGTTGTTGTCGTCGTTAGGATCCTTGGGCAGCAAAGCCAGCAGCAACTCATCTTCCAGCCGCGCGATATTTTCTTCCGCTTCTTTCATTTCCTGTCGCGCGAGTTGTTGCATCTCCACGTCTTCTTCTTTTAGCAACGCACTGGCCTCATCCAGCTGCTTAAGACACGATTGATAACTGGCGTAAGACTGAATAAACGGCTCTAGCTGTGCGTACTCTTTGGATAACTCCCTAAAGCGATTTAAATCGCTTGTCACGTCCGGGTCAGATAATAGCTTATTAACCTCCTGATGACGCGCGGTCATTTGTTCCAGTTTTTTTTGCACGGATGGCTTCATAATGTTTCCACTTCTGGCTCTGGAATACCAAATAATTGTTTAGCGAACTTCAATAATTCAAAACGCCCTTCTTCACCAGCTTGTCGCAACTGCACACTGGGTGCGTGCAATAATTTTTGCGTGAAAGCATAGGCAAACGCGTCCAGCACTTCCGTGGGATCCGCTCCCTGCGTCAGTTGTCGTTTCGCTTTTAGCAATTCAGCCTGGCACAATTCTTCAATACGACCACGATAAACGGAAATCGCATGGGTTATTTTGTCGATAGAAGTCAGACTTGAGACAAATTGCGAACTTTTTTCTTCGATCATCTCGCGCGCTTTGATCGCGGCGTGTTCACGACCTTGGCGATTGTGTTCGATAATATCGCGCAAGTCATCGATGCAATAAAGTTGCGCGCCGGGCACGTTGGCGATCGCGGGATCAATATCACGCGGCACCGCAATGTCGAGCAACAAAATAGGCGAACCCAGTCGCGCGGCAATGGCATTTACCACCATCTCGCGTGTCACAACTGGCACAGCGCTGCCTGTCGCGGAAAATACAATGTCCGCGTCTTTCAATACGTGAGCTAATTTTTCGATACCAACCACATTGCCGCCAAATTCCGCGGCGAGCGCTTGCGCGTTCTCAATGCTGCGATTTACAAAAGTGACGTTAGAGCTGTACGCTTTAAGATAACGCATCATCAACGCCGTCGTATCACCCGCGCCTATCAAAACAATTTTCGCATCGGCGAAAGAAACGTCATCCCGGCGAAAGACAGCAACGTCATCCCGGCGAAAGCCGGGATCCAGTTTATTCTTCACAAAATGCACCGCTGCCGAAGCCACCGAAACCGGACACGCCCCTATAGCCGTCGCGGTACGAATATCTTTAGCCGTGGAAAAAATCTGCTGGAAGAGACGATGAAATAACGCATTCACCGCTCCCGCCGAGCAACTCTCGGAAAACGCTTCTTTCATTTGCCCCAAAATCTGCGGCTCGCCCAACACCATGGAATCCAGCCCGCATGCCACATCCATCATATGCGCTACCGCACGTTGATCACGATAGATATACAACGCCGATTCCAGCTCTGAGCGTGTCGCGCTAGTCTGCGCGCAAAACCAGTCGCACACTGCTTGCGCGTCATCGGCTTCGCAATACAATTCGGAACGGTTACAAGTCGACAGCAACACAGCCTCGTGCGCGTAGCCGCGTGTTAGCAAATCTTGCAAATAGAGAGACAGCTTGTCTACCGCGAAGTAGACTTTTTCCCGCAGCGCAATGGGCGCGGTTTTGTGGTTAATGCCAATAACAAAAATTGCCATGAATGGTGCGGCCTATGCTTTAGTTGCCATGTTCTGATTTTGAGCGTATTTTATGCTTAATAGAAGGATCTAAGCAATGAATAGTTTTAGTCAGCAAGAATACCAGCACCGCACCCAATTAAGCCCCCTTTATCTTTTTCGGGGACGTACATCCCTGTACTCGCGCTCCTTACCATCCATGTGTCCGCGACGCCCCTCAAAAGATAAAGGGGGCTTAATCGGGTGCTTAGTGGCACTTCTTGCTTCAACTTTGCTTAGCTCCTGCACAACCGTCGCGCCAACCTCCGCACCTACACAAGACACCTGGCAAACACGTAAAGCCCAGCTAGAACGTATCCAAAACTGGCAATTAACTGGCAAAGTCGCCGTCCAAACTGCGCAAGATTCAGGCAGTGCCACCATAGATTGGCAAGAAAATCACGGCAGCTACAACGTGTCACTCTACGGCCCCCTCGGCTCCGGCGCAATCAAGCTAAACGGTCGCCCGGGTCGCGCCACCCTTACCACGCAAAATGGCAAAACATTCACCGCAAACAGCCCAGAAGTTTTGCTGGCCAAAAACTGGGGCTTCAACCTGCCTGTTTCCTATCTACGCTACTGGGTGCGTGGCCTGCCAGTGCCTGGCGTCGATGCCAACATGCAATTCGACGACTACCATCGAGTCACTTCCTTCCGCCAACAAGGCTGGCAAGTAGAAGTGCAAAGCTACACCCGCGCCGGTGGGGCGGAATTGCCAAGCCGCCTGGCTATCTCGTCAGCGTCGTTGAAGGGGAAACTGGTGATTCATGAGTGGGTGGTGAGTTAGCAAGCTCAACAATCATTTCGTCAGACAAGTGCTGCAACAAACTTAGAAGGTTATTCAAATTTTGCGCCTGGTAATATGTATGTGATTTATCAATGATCACCGGAAAGACAATATCCTTAATCTGCTGACAATAGTCAGCGCGAAGCTCGGGAGAAAGCCTAGGCAGAAGCCCATTCATACAATGACTAAAATCACTAAGGAATACCCCATTAATTAAATCACCGTGACGTTCTTTTAGCTCCTTCATTAATACCACCATCCATTGCTTAATAGCGCGCTCATCAGTTAAATACGGCAATATTTTCATTGCAAACTCGCGCGCGTTAGAGCCAATCAAAAACTTGTCATCGAGGTGTAGCTGGTACAGTGCTTCCTGCCATTTCTGAAGCAATGCCGGATGACGGCTCTTGGCGAGCAAGCGGGTGTAAATGCTGCTGAACCAGTAATAGCAATAGTTGGAGCTAGATGCGTAATCCTTATCAGAAAATGAATCCCTAATGTGTTGAAATTTTTTGAGCCAGTAGTCAATTTGCTGCTCTGTTAGATGTGAAAAGAAAAATGTCTGGAGATAGCGAGTATCGCCATGTTGACTCCACTGTTTTAAGTGCAGGTACTCTGCCTCCAGGCGAGACAAGTGCTTCTCTTCCAATGGAAAGGAAAA
This sequence comes from Gammaproteobacteria bacterium, assembly GCA_027459575.1. Taxonomy (GTDB): domain Bacteria; phylum Pseudomonadota; class Gammaproteobacteria; order DSM-16500; family DSM-16500; genus Aquicella. The sequence continues at coordinate 3,883 of DAIDIB010000099.1, forward strand.
GAGAAACGGCGCATGCCCAGAGTGAAAACATTCAGGATTCTTAAAAATCATTTCACACAGTTGCCTTGCCGTGGCCATTTTTATTTGAGCAGATTGGCACCGGGCTACCAGTGCACGAATAACGACGACAATCTTGTTATTGGCCTCTATTAAAGGCGAACCCCGAGCACCAACAACTTCCTCTACCTTTATTAATGGCAACAAGATATCGATCGCTTTAGCTCTCGCTCCATCGGATCTAAGCTGCGCGCACACGCGAGGGACAAATGAAAATAAGCTCCAATCAAGATTCTGCTTGTTAAACGATTCAGTCAGCCAGCTAATTCGTTCATCATCATTTGTTAGCGAACAAAGTTTTTTTGCTTTAACACGATCTTGAACTAAATCCAACACTTGCTCAGTCATATCATCCAGAGAGTCACGCTGCTCATTGTTCCAGAAATTTACATTTGCCGCAGTGAACCTAAACAATGTCGCAACAAAATCAATGCGGGCAGCACGTAATTTTGTGTTATCTGAATAAGGTAATAACCTTGGTAATTGACTAATGATTTGTGGCAAGGTTTTTTGAACTTGCCGCCAGAAATCGCTTTTACTCGGCATCAATCTTAGTGCTGCATGCAACAGAAGAACACAATTTAAATTGCTAACCCTCGCATATCCCATGTCATCAAAGCTTTCAGCTGTAAATGAAAGAAAATTACCGGCTAACAAACCCACACTGACAAAAGGCGCTAGAATTAATTGCGCCTCATATACGCTACAAATGCAATTATAATCGAGATTCAACAAGGCTTTTATATCTAGTCCTTGAGTTGATACCACTTCTCCTTTACCCATCATCACAATTGCTTTTAGAGAATGAAATAATTGGTGCCGGGGAACCCAGCGCATTGAGAAACAATACGCTCTTAATACGAATTCAAATTCTACCCAGTCGCGCTGTTGACAACTTTTATCAACAATCAGCAATAACGCTTGCGCAAGCACTCGGTTTTTAATGTCGATTCCAGGATTGGCATAATATTTTTTTAAATAAAAAATCCAGTATTGCAGATTTTCTTTCGCCTCTTCTTTAAGAAGCAATGTCGAGTTGATTAACAGGTTAGTTAATATACGCTCCTGTTCTTCATCGAACTGCATCAACACCGCATCTTGCAGTTGTCGCAAATAATGGTAACTGCGCCAGTAAGAAGAGGCCTGCGCGAAGAGTGTCATTTTGGCCGGCGCGCGGCGCATGATTTCCTGGGTCAGCTCTATAAATAGATCTTCAGGCAAGGGCTCTAGCGCTGAATGGGTGAAATCGATGGGTAGCTCGTTTAAAAGCTCTTGGTGCTCTCTCGTTTCCATGGTGCTCTCTTTGTTATTTAGCGCAAACTCTATACTATCGCTAACACTCTGTCAAAAGTGTAGCTCCCCAGACATAAAAAACATGTCCGGGCTACTTCGGTGTAGCCCGGACATGTTTTTTATGTCTGGGGAGCAATATTCAAGTTGACACCCACCCCTTCGATTAGCACAATAGCGTTTCTGTAAAAACGCGTCACAATTGGGGTGTAGCCAAGTGGTAAGGCATCGGGTTTTGATCCCGACATTCCTAGGTTCGAATCCTAGCACCCCAGATTTATAACCCGTGGTATACTCAATCACTATTAGAAACACCAAGGAACATATCGTGCCTGAAATGATGATTTTTAGCGGTAACGCCAGCAAAGACCTCACCAGATTGGTCGCTGAGCATCTTAACCTTCCCATTGGCAAAGCAACCGTCGGCACCTTCAGCGACGGCGAAACCATGGTGGAAATTGAAGAAAACGTCCGCGGCCGCGATATCTTTCTGATGCAATCCACTTGCGCACCCACTAATGATAACCTGATGGAATTACTACTGATTGCCGATGCGCTGCGCCGCGCCTCCGCCGCGAAAATTACCGCGGTACTACCCTATTTTGGTTATGCGAGGCAAGATCGTCGCGTTCGTTCAGCCCGCGTACCAATTACCGCAAAAATTGTTGCCGATATGATGGCAGCGGTGGGCATCACACGTATTGTTACCGTTGACTTGCACGCTGATCAAATTCAAGGCTTCTTTTATATGCCAGTAGATAACCTCTACAGCACCCCCATCATGCTGGATGATATTAACAGCCACGATTATCGCAACATCATGATTGTATCGCCCGACGTGGGTGGCGTAATTCGCGCCCGCGCAATCGCAAAACGCCTGAATGGCGCTGATTTGGCAATCATCGACAAACGTCGCCCACGTCCGAATGAAGCGCAAGTCATGCACATCATTGGTGATGTGAAAGATCGCGATTGTATTATCGTTGATGATATCGTTGATACCGCCAGCACGTTATGCCGCGCGGTGGAAGCACTTAAAGAACATGGCGCATCACGCGTTGCCGCGTACATCACTCACCCGGTACTGTCTGGCAAAGCGATTCAGAATATTAACACGTCTCTTCTGGATGAAATTGTCGTCACTGACACCATTCCACTCTCAGTAGAAGCACAAGCCTGCACGCGCATTCGCAGTTTGAGCATGAGTCATACGATTGCTGAAGCGATACGCCGTATCAGTGGCGCGGGCTCGCTGAGCAGGATGTTTGTGGAGTAATCAATTCTATTTATTTGATGGGTGATTTTTCTTTTCGTGACTTAACACTGGACGCTCTACATACTGCAATTTATCCGTATAGCTAGCAATCTTGCAGGCAACCAGCCTTGGCTCAACCATACCAGCATCATTTATTGCTAATTCAATCCTGGCTTTCACACGCATCAAAGCAGGAGGAAGCCTACCCTCTTCCTTCATTTCGTTCCATTTTTTGCGTTCTTCCGCAAATTCCTGCAAATCCTCAACCCATTCCGCACCACCATCCTGCTTGGGCATTAGCACACTATGCGTCC
>DAIDIB010000100.1 GCA_027459575.1 Gammaproteobacteria bacterium
ATAGTCACCCAGACCGTTGTAGAAAGTTTGTTTTATTTGTGATTCGATGTCGTTCGCTTGATTAAAGACTCCTAATCTCGCGTACATAATCCACCTCATTAAATTATTTGGCTGATCATAACATGTTTCTTGCGTTTTACCCGATTACCCTTTATAAGGCAACTAGCAATTTAAGCGATAAAAGCTGCTGATTTGTCCGAAATATAAACATAGCGGGGTTAGTCAATGAGTAGGTTAAAAATTATTAAAATGATGTTGGTCATCTTATTGTCATTTTCATGGATTCATCATGCTTATGCAGAAACGACGAGTGAAAACAACGGTCATCAGTGGTGGCTTGATTTAGGCTTGGGAGTCGGTGTAGGTAATGGCAATGTGTTTGGTGGTGGCACCGCGCTGATCGATGGAAATTATCGCTTGAGCGAGCATCAGCTATTTACTGTGCGCGCTATGCAGACTAACGAAATATTTGGGCAGAATAATTTTACCGACGTGGGTGTGCTGTACGGCGCAATTGCCAAGGCAAAATATGGTTATGCTGCTGTTTCGGCGGGGTTGGGCTGGGTGCAGTACAAAGAGGCGTACGGACAACATACGGGTCTATTCCAACGTGAACATATACGTACCATTAATACAGTTGGTTTGCCAGTGGAACTGCAGTTGTTTGTGACACCAACACCGTATGTTGGTATTGGTATTATTGGGTTTAGTAATGTTAATTCCGTCAAGACGGTGAGTGGCGCGGTGTTGGCGTTGCAGTTTGGAAATTTGTGGTAAAGTGTGGTTATGAAATCACAAGTCTGGTCGGGACGACGTTAATAACCCGCGGCGCCACCATCAGGACGGCGCCGATCGTTAACGCCGTAAAGCATTCCATTATCGAGCACCTGTATGGCTTCTACCGCTCCCCAGCCATCTTGCGTGATGAGTGGATATCCTTTAATTACTAACAACTGCGATGTTAGAAAGGGTAGTGCTAAAGGTTCCAGATTGACGACATCGGGTATGCCTTGATAATGATAGCGCGGAGTATTCACGGCCGATTGTAAGTCCATTTGAAAGTCGATCACATTTAACAGCGTCAACAATACTGCGGTAATAATACGCGGACCACCTGGGCTGCCAATCACCATAAAAACATGCCCGTTTTTCATCACGATAGTAGGTGTCATGGAGCTTAATGGCTGTTTGTATGGTGCGATCGCATTTGCATCGGACTGCACTAAACCAAATTTATTCGCAACATTTGCACCAATCGAGAAATCATTCATTTCATTATTGAGGAAAAAACCAGTGCCATCTGCAATCACACCGGCGCCGAAGAATCCATTAATGGTGTAAGTGACAGCGACGGCATTTCCTTGATGATCTATTACGGAATAATGTGTGGTGTCGGTTAATTCAGGTAATGCGTCGTTCACAATTGATGATGGATTTGTGTAAGTTGTCAGTATGCGTTGACTGAGTTGTGCGGCATAATCACGTGATAATAGATGCTTAATAGGGTCATGCACAAAATGCGGATCGCCCAAGGCGCTGTTTCTATCTCTGAAGCCATAACGCATGGTTTCAATTATTGTTTGCACGCTGTTAATGCTGCCATGTCTTGCATCATAGAGTGAAAAAGGCACTAGGATATTTAACATTTCACATAAAATGACGCCGCCTGAACTTGGCGGTGGTACCGTTATTAATGTATAGCCTCGATAGTCACAGCTGAGTGGCGTTAATTCTTCAACACGGTAATGGGCGAAATCAGCCATGCTAAGAATGCCGCCGTTTCGTTGACTGGCGGCAACGATTGCTTTGGCGATGGAGCCTTGATAAAACGCATCAGGTCCTTGTGCAGCGATTAATTGCAGGGTGCGTGCGAGATCGGCTTGCACAAGGTGCTCGCCAGTCATCAAAGGCTGACCATTCTTTAGAAAAATCGCCGCCACATTGGGTTGCTGACGAAACGCAGAAGCGAATCTCTGAAATAATTTTGCATCGTAAGCTGTAACCGGATAACCGTTTTCAGCTAAATCAATGGCGGGTTGCATGAGCTGCTGGCGAGTCATGGTGCCATAACGCGTGCGCGCTGTTTCTAAACCTAATACAGTTCCCGGAACAGCCACAGCCAGATAACCCTGCGTGGATCCTGCGAGGTCATTTGTCTTCGAATACATATCAGCACTGGCTTTGCCAGGCGCCTGTTCGCGAAAGTTTAATACGATATTTTTACCATTGGCTAAATGAATCGTCATAAAGCCACCGCCGCCAATGTTGCCGCAACAGGGGTTGACGACGGCCAGGGCATATCCTACTGCAACGGCTGCGTCGATCGCGTTACCGCCCTGGGCCAGGATTTTTGCGCCGATGTCGGATGCTAGCTGCTGTTCGCTGACTACCATGACATGTTTGGCGGTAACAGCATGAGTAGCGCTGAAAAGAGGTGTGAATGGGATTAATAAGAGAGACAAGAAAAGAATGCAATTTTTCATAAATTAAATTCTACCCCGTCAAAAGCCACCCCGGCAACGTTTTTTAGTTGGGATGGCTGCGAGGTCGCATTCAATTTAAAATTGCCCGCCTATACATATTGCAGTTGTTCCTTAACCATTAACGCAACTTCGCTTATTTCCTCGTTTGAAAGCCGTGGGCCAAATTTTGCCACTACTTTTGCAGCGGCAAAATTTGCTATATCAGCGGCATGAAAATAACCATAGCCATGCGTGAGACCATACAAAAACACACCTGCAAAAACATCGCCTGCGCCTACGGTATCGACTACTGTGGTTTTATAAGAGAGTATATGCACCAGTTCCGTGCCGTTATAAACCAGCGCGCCACGAGCGCCTAAGGTGATCACAAAGGTCCGCGCGAAAAATTTTAGCTTTTCCTTAGCATCTTCTAAATTGGTTGCTTGTGTGAATAACAGCGCTTCTTCTTCATTGCAAAACAGAATGTCAACTTGCTCGCCGATAATATTTAATAATCCGTCTCTGAAATAAATCACCATGTTGGGATCGGAAAGACTGAGCGCGGTTTTAATTTGGCGCTCATAAGCCATTTTACGCGCGAGGATTGCCGCTTCTTGTCCGGTTGGTGAAGCGACAAGATAGCCTTCGATATAAAGGTATTCTGAATTAGCAAGCGCGGCTTCTGATAATTGATCTTTGGAAAAATTGGCGGTTGCGCCAAGGAAGGTATTCATGGTGCGGTCGGCATCGGGCGTTACCAGCACAATACATTTACCAGTTACACCCTCGCGATTAGCGTCATGCAAGTTGGTGTGAATGCCTTGTGACATTAAATTTTGGTAAAAAAAGTCTCCTGCCTCGTCGTTGCCAATTTTGCAGGAATAATAGGTTGCGGCGCCCATTTGTTGCAAGGTGAATAGCGTATTTGCTACAGAGCCACCGCAGGCTTTTAAATGTTTAATGCCGTCTAATTCTTCCAGTAAATAGTGGTGTCTCGCTTCGTCAATTAAAGTCATGACACCTTTATTAATGTTCAGGCGTTCAAGCGTCGCGGTGCAAACTTCGAAATCCAGATCAACTAAAGCGTTGCCAATTCCATAGACGTGGTATTTTTTCATGGCGATCCTTTTATTAAGCCGGGATAATCTACTATATTTAGCTCGAATGGTAAACTAGGTGTTGAGGCTCCCGGACATAAAAAACATGTCCGGGCTACTTTGCTAAAATTCGTCGTCTATGCTTGCCGCTGCGTGCAAAGCTTTTGAAACGTTGGAGTGGGAGAGGACAAAACCATTAAATAGAGTGACATTCATGCGGAGTAGTTGCATGTCTGTTTTGGCGATGACGGTCGCGGTACGCAGACCTGAAAGTGAGAATAATCCTGATGCGCTTAAACCAATTGCTTGTCCAGGGCCAAGATCCGCAAGCTTGTCAATTTTAATCTTGCCATTATCAACCCAGGCATGTTGAACTTCCGCGGTGCCGCTAACAATGAGATATACACTATCCACAATCTCACCTTCGGTGACAACGACTTCGCCAGCTTTAAACGGTTTATCGATAAACAACTCACTGAGCTCACTGATTTCATTATCAGTAAGCACCTTGAAACAAGGCTGACTTTTTATCAGCGCATGTTTTTGATCAGTACTAACTGCTTCTTCCATAAATTCCGTCTCTTAATATTACCCCTCTTTATACTATAGCGCATATGAGCGAAATTGCGTATTTATTTTGAAAAATAAGGATAATTTTAGGGTGGATCCTATCAAACCCTTGACTTGCCATTTGGGGCGCTTCCAGATAATCTGGGGATACTTAATGGCGTCTAGGAATGGCTATGTCAGGGATGTTTAAACGAATTTATGCGTTATGTAATATCTTGTTATTTGTCATTATCTTCGCACAACCTGCGAATGCGGCAGATATGCCGAATACGCCACCATCAGCGATAATCACCTCAGAGAGCTCAAATACGGATCCGTCAGCAAACGAACCCACACCCTGTGATTACGCTAAAGCTTTCAATTCCTATTTTAATCCCAATAATATTTTTAATAGTACAGATCAACCAGCGTGGGTAACACGCACAGACATGTTTTACGATATTCAACAAAAAAACACGCCTGTTTTTGGTTTTGAAACGATTCAACCTTTATTCGATCGTTGTCGTAATACGCTATTCGCACAAGGCCGTGCGGGTTATACCAGCGGCGCGACGGTGTTTAATCTAGGTTTGGGTAATCGCTACATGAGCGTCAATAAACAACTAATGCTGGGCATCAATGTTTTTTACGATGAAATATTCCGCTATCCACACCGGCGTGTGGGGTTGGGTGGGGAATTTTACACGCCTTATATCACCTTGAGAGGAAATATATATGACGCGCTGTCGGGGCGGCATTGGGTGGGGCACAACAACACTTTTGAGCGTGCGCTAACCGGATTTGACGCGAGCATTGAAACGCCGGTGCCTTATATCGCCTGGATGCGTTTCACGCTTAAGGGATATCACTGGAAGGGCAACACTGCGCCCAGTGTTAATGGTGGTCTTGTTAACTTCAGAGTCTATCCTGCGAGGCAACTTGAAATGGCGGTGGGATACGCGAATGATAACAGCCAGCATGCACAACTTTTTCTTAACCTGAATTATTATTTTGGCTCGCCTGAGTTTATTCAGTATAGTGCTACCACGCCGCATCCGTGCCAACTCTTTACACCGCAAGATCTTGAGAAAATTCGTACAGAGAAAGTGCTGCGTACCAATCAGATTGTTGTGGAAAAAACCAGAGTTAACGCAGCGGGTGTCACATATGAAGATGTCATTATTGCGAGGACAGATTAATACTTCTGTTCTTCAGTTTGTATTGGTGCAAGTTACTGAACCCCCAAACTGTGATCGCGCCTAATATCTTCACTGTGGTCATCAGGGCAAATTCAAATGGCGCTAGTAGTCCTATCATGCCGAGAAAAATTGCGCTGTCTACCGGTGAGCTGATACTGGCGGATAAAAGTATACGTTGTGAGAGTGGTTTTTTGGTGTAAGTGTATATTGCCCAATCGACAATTTCACCGATGGCAAAAGCAGATAGGCTGGCGAGGGCAACCTGTTCGTTTGCCAGCACATAGCTTAAAATAGCGGCGAGTATCATGGCGTATATAACTTTATGGCCAATCGCGCGTTGTGCTAAATCCCGAATCACATAAATACCGCCTACCGCCATGTCTGCATAGGTGAATTCGTGGCCGAAAATGTATGAGCGCGGCATGACATCAAATAAAACATTCAGTAACACCACAAAGCCGATATAAATAGCTACCACCATGCTGCAATAAGCAAGGGAGGGAGAGGTTGATTCGACCTGTTTGCTTGATATCATGGATTGGCCTCTGTGTTATGTCGTCTTTTTCCGACCGTTATGAAGCTTAGCAACAATCTTTGTTAATTCTTTAAGTCCGTGTGTAATCTTTTTAATGAAAGAATCTTCATGCGGTATGAAAACAAAATTGGGATGTTGTGACCAAAGCGCTTTGAGTTTTTGATCAAGCTCAAGGGCTTCTTTGTTGGACTCGATGCGAGTGGGGTTGCCACCTTCAATGGAAATGCCACCCACCGCGGCTGTCTCGAAGAATATGACCGCATCGTAACGAGTCAGTTCCTGTTCCAGGGTTGAATCAACGGCCTCGAAAAATTTGGTGGCATCATCCGGCCAATAGATTGCCCCATCTACCGTGCCGCGATCGCATAACAGAACCCGATTTTGATAATTCGCCGACTGCGCGTCTTCCAGGTTGCGTTGAACGGAATAAATAGCTTTTTGGGTTGCGCGACGCACGCCATTCGTGCCGCCACGTGGAAAGCCGCCTGAATATAATAAGGTTGCCGCTTCGGGAACGATCACAATGCTTTCGCCAATTTCTCTGCGATACAAATCAGCGGCGGTTGTTTTGCCTCCGCCGGGGCCGCCTGTTAGGACGATGCGGTAGGATTTGGTCATGGGCTGTACCTTGGATGAGGACTGATAATATAGCACCGGAGTAACGCGCCTGAGCTTTTTAACGCGCGAAAGCTTTAGCGAAGACGGTCAGCAAAGGCGGTACTCCGGGCTATGCTTTACTTACCTCTTTTTTCTTTCTTAGCCGCGCGCTTTTCTTTTAGCGATTTAGCGGGTTTTTTCTTATCTTCTTTTTTCTCTTTGATATTCGCTTGGAGTTTTTGAATTGCTGCAAGGTTAGAATTGATCTTTGATTCGAAATCAGATTTGTCACTAGTAAACTTCATCTTTTCTCTTTTAATAAT
>DAIDIB010000101.1 GCA_027459575.1 Gammaproteobacteria bacterium
ATAAAGAAGAAAAGAAAACCTCTCCCAAGGGATCTCCAATAGAATCGCCCAAAAGGCCAATGGATATCGATGTAAGCAAAGCACCGTTATTGACAGACGAAGGTGAAACACTAAAATCGCCCAAGCTACCAACCGATAGTCCGCGATCAGCAAGTAGTCCACGGTTGAATGGCAGTCCGCGCTCTGGCTTAAAACGTAGCCCACGACTCGAAGAAGCGATGAGAACACCCTCTCCGCCACGTGAAGAAGAATTTAAAGATGCTGAAAAGCATGAAGCGGTTGTAAGAAGAAAAAGCAGTGGCAACATCAAACAATCTGCACAAAGAAGAAACAGCTTCAGTATTAAACTTGTAAAAGCACCATCTTCTGACTCGCACGAAGCTCTCAAAAAGACAGAAGAAAAAACAGGAACGACGATTGATAGTATTGTGCCTGCTGCCTCTATTGGGCGCATATAATAATGAGTAGAAGTCATGTTAAAACCATTTGTGATAGACAAATTAAGCTGTCAACGTCAAGACACAGTATTGTTTTCTGATCTGTGTTTTCAGCTTGACGTTAGCGGCATGTTATTAGTCGAAGGCGCGAATGGTTCTGGCAAATCAAGTTTGTTGCGTCTGCTCGCTGGACTTGCCACTCCAGCGAGCGGCGATATTTTATGGCACGGTAAATCTATTTTTAATTGCGCAGCGAAATTTAATCCGCACATACACTATCTGGGACATAACAATGGCTTGCGGCTGGATTTAACTGTCGCGGAAAATTTGCGATCTGCAGATAAAGAAATTTTGTCGTCATTACAATTACACAAACACACTTTTTCATTAGCGCGTTCACTTTCCGCGGGACAAAAACGCAAAGTCGCCTTGGCAAAATTATTTTCGGCGCAAAAAAAATTATGGTTGCTGGATGAGCCATTGACCGCGCTGGATGCTGAAACACAGGCTTTATTTCTATCGCATTTGCAAGAGCATTTGCGACAGGATGGTATGGCAGTCATTAGCTCTCATCAGCCTATTTCTTTGCCCACTGTTAATATGCAAACGGTGAGGTTGGGCATAGGTTGGGCTGAGCGCTTTGTGCGAAGCCCAACAAACACACAGAGCGATTTATGAGCCAGCATTTTTATACAGAATTATTATTACTACGCCGTCGTTCCCAAACCTGGCTTTATCCGCTGTGTTTTTTTACACTCGTCATTTGTTTATTTCCTCTTGCTTTCACGCCTGACCCGGTTTTTTTACAAAAATATATCCCGGGTTGTATCTGGATCGCCGCGTTATTTGCTGGTTTGTTGTCTGTGGAAAATATTTTCTTCACTGACATGGAAGATGGTTATCTTGAGCAATTATTATTGAGTGATATGCCATTAAGCATCGCGATCTTGATGAAAATGACCGCGCAGTGGCTGGTCGCTCAGTTACCGCTTGTTATTTTGACGTTACTATTAGGTTTAGTATTTACTTTGCCGCTTAGTGTGGTGTTGGCTTTATGCGCTAGTTTACTAGTTGGCACACCTACTTTGTTAATGGTTAGCGCGCTTGCTGCTGCGCTCTCCATCGGGTTGCGACAACAAGGCACTATGCTGGGTTTGCTTGTTTTGCCGCTTATCACGCCAGTGCTGATTTTTGGCGTCAACATCGCGCAACAGGCTCAGGCGGGGTTTTCTATTGCTGCGCCGCTGGCGTTTTTAGCCGCCATCAGTTTACTTGCCATTACACTTCTGCCGTGGGCTATCGCTAGTGCGTTGAGAGTTGGTGTTGATGAGTAGCCCGGATGAGAAAAGCACTCATCCGGGCTACATTATTGCTGCATTATTGAGGAGCTATCTGCCAAGGCTGTTGGGGTGATTGCTGCGGTTGAGTTGGAGCTACCTGCTGTGGCGTAGTCTGCTGTTGTGGCTGCTGCGTCTGTTGTTGTGCAGGTTGCTGTGCAGGCTGCCCTTCCAGCTGTTGTTGTAGCTGTGTTGGCACCTGAGTTTCTTGTGGCTGCAAGATCTTGATTATCTTTTCTGGTCCAAACGTATTCTTGTTTAAAATTTGATTGTAATATTCTGGATTTTGTCCGGTGATCATTCTGTCTAATTCCAGCGTCTGCGATTGAAATAACTTCGCGAAGAAAGAACCGCCAATCATGCCATCACCTACATTATTGCCGGGCTTGAATATATGCAGCGATAAAATTGCCAGGAAAAGAATAGAAATCACATACCCTCGAGTACAGCCTAATACACCACCGATTTTGCGACTTAATGCCGCGGAGGCGAACCCGAGCGTCTCCATTAAATTGGTACGATTCAACCCAGCTTCACAAATAGAAAAAGTGGCCGTAAAACAAAGCAGCATGCTGATGGAGTAAAATAATTCTTTTAACAGATCTTCTGTCAACGGCCCCGCGCCGATAGCCGCCATAAATCGTTGCATCATATCGTTGGAGACCACCTGGACCATTAAAGGCGATTTATTGAAAAAGGCGGCTAGTGGCACGGTAAACTTGATAGTAACAATTAACGCTGCGCACAGTGACATCATGGCGATGATTTCACGAGACGCGCCACGCGACATGCCTAACAGGAAGTTAGCGACAAAGATAAGAAAAATAATAAAATCTAGCCCGTTCCAGCCTTCCATCTGTTTCAAACCCTTTAATTGAACTTTTAACCATTCTAGATGAAAAAATGGGCTATGGCCATAGGGGCTCAGGACGATTTGAGAGCCGGGGAAGCCGAAACAACCAACTGCCCGTTTGACTGCATAAGCGTATAAGTAAAATAGCTAGCCGACCTTCATTCTAATGAGGATCCAGATAATTTTTCTGTCCTGAAAGCAAGCGACTTAAGGAAGCCTCACATAAACCAATAATCGCTGATACATATTGTCTGTTTAACTGCAATATCATGATCATGCGGATGAATGCTTTAGTTAATACTCTTGCCTCGTCTTCGTAAGTCATCGTGCTTACTCATCAGCCAAACGGCTTAAATGCCTGTATACCCGTCTGCGCACGACCAAGGATCATAGCGTGGATATCAGCGGTGCCTTCGTAGGTTTTGACGGTTTCGAGGTTCATCATGTGGCGCATGACATGGAACTCTTCCATGATACCGTTGCCACCGTGCATGTCGCGTGCTTCGCGGGCAATGTCTAAAGCGGTGACGGTGGAAAAACGTTTCATCATGGAGATCATGGGTGTTTCGGCGCGGCCTTCGTCTTTTAAACGACCGAGACGTAATACACCTTGTAAGCCAAGCGTGACGCTGGTTTGCATGTTGGCGAGTTTAAATTGAATGAGTTGATTTGCAGCGAGTGGTTGGCCGAACTGTTTGCGATCGAGCACATATTGTCGCGCGGCATGCCAACAAAATTCCGCGGCGCCGAGTGCGCCCCAGGCGATCCCATAACGCGCGTTATCCAGACAACCTAAAGGACCAGACAAACCATCCGCTTTGGGCAATTCATTTTCAGCGGGAACAAACACATCATCCATAATAATTTCGCCGGTAACTGACGCGCGCAAACTGAGTTTGCCATGCATCACAGGCGCGCTTAAGCCTTTCATACTTTTTTCTAAAATAAATCCTTTAATACGGCCTTTGTCATTTCTCGCCCATACGATAAACACATCAGCAATCGGTGAATTAGTAATCCACATTTTCGCGCCTTTTAACATGAAGCCGCCGTCTACTGATTTAGCGCGCGTTTCCATACCACTGGGATCAGAACCATGATTCGGTTCGGTCAAACCAAAACAACCTATCCATTCGCCTGTCGCCATCTTTGGCAGAAATTTTTGTTTTTGCGCATCATTACCATAGGCGTAAATAGCGTGCATGCTTAAACTGGATTGCACACTCGCCGCGGAACGATAACCAGAATCCACACGTTCCAGTTCACGCATGATCAACCCGTATGAAACATAATTCACGCCCGCGCAACCGTAACCATGAATGGTCGCGCCTAAAATACCGGTTTCGCCAAATTCGCGCATCAACGCGGGATCAAATGTTTCTTCGTGATACGCTTTAGTCACGCGCGGTAATAATTTTTCTTGCGCGAACGCACGCACGGAATCGCGGATCATGCGTTCTTCTTCGGTTAATTGTTCATCGAATAAAAAGGGATCGTCCCAGCGGTATTGCGAGCTAATCGGCGTAACTCCTGATCAATTTGCATTTATTATGGTGTTTATTCATGGCAAGTTGAATCAGGTGGGTAAGTAAATTGGTGTAAGTCATACCTGACGCAACCATTAATTTGGGATACATGCTGATTTGTGTGAAACCGGGAATGGTGTTGATTTCGTTAAATACGATCTGTTTAGCGTCTTGGTCATAAAACAAATCGACTCGCGCCATGCCTTCGCATTCCAGCACGATAAATAATTGTTTTGCGATTTCGCGCGCTTGTTCTTTTATTTTTTCCGATACGCTGGCGGGGATTAACAATTCCGCACCATTCTCATCTAAATATTTCGCTTCGTAGGAATAAAATTCATGTCGCGATTTAATTTCACCCACTACGCTAACTATCGGATCACCATCTGGTTCCAGTGATTCCAGCACCGCCACTTCCAACTCCAGCACATTGAGTGCTTTTTCCACCAACACTTTTTGATCGAAACGGAAGGCTTCCGCCATCGCGGCTTCAAGTTGATCGGGTGTTTTTACTTTGGAAATACCAATGCTTGAGCCGGTGTTAGCCGGCTTAACGAATACGGGATAAGATATTTTTTCATTTATTTGACGCGTAACTTGTTCAGGCGTTTTTTTCCATTGTGAATTTTTCACAACGACATAAGGCACGACGGGAATGCCAGCGCTCATCACTAAACGCTTGGAGACATCTTTATCCATGTTGATAGCAGATGCGAGCACACCGCAACCCACATAAGGAAGGTTGGCAATTTCGAGCAAGCCTTGTAGTGTGCCGTCTTCGCATAAGGTGCCATGCACCACTGGAAACACGACGTCGAAATGCGGGCCCTTGCCAGTCGACAACGCCAATTCTTTTACTTGTTGCTGATCTGAGGGGCTACCTATCCAGTCTGGCGCGAACCAGGCGTGACTATCATCGCGCAAACGCGAGACTTGTTTGTGCGCGAGACTTTTCTTGAATACTTCGTTGCCTAAAAACCAGTTACCTTGTTTATCGATACCAATAGGAATGACATCAAAACGCGCGGGGTCTAACTTTTCGATCACATTCGCCGCTGAGTTAAGCGACACTTCGTGTTCGGCTGATCGACCACCGTATAGTACCGCTACGCGAATCTTGTCTGATTTTTTCATTGTCATTCCTATTGCTCCTCCGAGGAGGAGCAATGTTTAATTACTTCTCACCTTTCAAATCTTTGTGGCAAGGAGCAGCAGCTTCTTTTTGCGCACAGCTATTGCAGGTGTTAGCGCAACCAACTAAAGCAATAACGGACATTACTAAACCTAAAGCGATGACTAATCTTTTCATTTTAAAACCCCTTTATTTATTGTGAAATCAAAAACCTTACGCTGCAAAATAATACCTGTTTTTTTTGTTGGTGGCTATGGTTGGTCGCTGGAAGCTGAATGTAAAAATCTACTGCAGTTTATCCAGAAAGTCCGGGAAGTTTTACAGCTACTTCATGTGGAATACCATCCCGCTCCTTCGCGAGATAATCAAGCATCTGCCAATCAACCAGCGCATCACTATCATTGGTTGCATTGGCAACAATATACACCATTCCAGGAAGTGTGGCATCGAAAGCATCATTATGTTCTTCCAGCGGTTGATGTGTTTCCACAAATAAACGGTTATTCTCCCAACCTACTTTGGTCGGTTCATTAATAATAACAACTGGCACACCTTTATTGACCACGGGGAAAAAATCCTGAATATCGGACTCGAACATACGCAAGCAGCCAAAACTGGCACGCTTGCCCACGCTTTCGGGGAAAATCGTGCTATGGATGAGATAAGTAGGCAGGCCGGTGTAAATGGCATAAGGGCCCAAGGGATTATCAGGTCCCGCCGGCATAATCTTTGGCAGCACAATCCCCTGCTCCAGATTAAATTCGCGTATATCCTGTGGCGGTATCCAGATCGGATTCTTTGCCTTGCGAACTATAGTTGTTTTCTTGATAGGGATCGTTTTACCTATTTTACCAATACCGATCGGATAAGTTCGCACCTGGCCATCTGTATAATAATACATGCGCATTTCTGGCAGGTTTACCACGATACCTTCGCGGGGCTGATTAGGCAGTAAATGTTGGGTTGGGATTTGCAACTGGGTACCGTTAGCAATATCTTTGGTGATATCCACCTGAGGATTGGCGCTTTGAATGGCGCTAAAGCCTATATCAAAACGTTGGCCAATTTTCGCCGCGGTATCATCATCAGCGGTAACAGCTGTGTATTGCAGGTTACCAATTAATGAATCGTTACTTGTTGGCATGTTGTAAGCTGTCGCTAATGCCGGACTATTCGTCGCCAGTACCATCACGGCAACCAGCCAGCTACCGATTTTCATATTCATTTCTCTTTCCTTAGCCAGTCAAAAACTTGGAGTGACGTAGCCAATTATTATCTGGGTAATATGCGAATACTAACGTGTGTTCCTTGATTGTATCAATAAGGGGTTTAGCCAGACGGTCACTGACCGCTGGGCAACCCCAACTTCTGCCAACTTGACCATAGCGTGCCGCCGTTTCTCCATTCACATATCGGGCGCCATGAAAAACAATATCACGATCGTAAGCATTGTCATTAATGCCTGCTTC
>DAIDIB010000102.1 GCA_027459575.1 Gammaproteobacteria bacterium
AATTATGAGAGGAGGTCGTGCACGCTGGAAAATAGAAAATGAAACGTTTAATACCCTGAAAACGCAAGGCTACCATTTCGAACACAACTATGGTCATGGAAATAGAAATCTAACAACTGTATTTGCATATTTAATGATGTTGGCATTTCTTATTGATCAAGCGCAGCAATTATGCTGCAAATTATTTAAAGCGGCTCTCGAATTTTCTAAAAGTAAAATTAGATTTTGGGAAAAAGTGCGTGGCTATTTTACCCTCTATTATCTTGATTCATGGGAGCAATTGTATGATGCCATTGCTTATCAAAAAGGAGATGCTAAACCAGATACATCATAATATTATTTGCCAAAATATATTTGGCATTCGTGTTTTATGTGGAACCGTTTTATTTTCAGGGAAAAATAGTAAATTTTAATGGCGGTTATTGACGCCCCTGCATTCTTTTGATTAAAATTTTTAGGCTGATATAAAATTACGGGTAGCTATGCTAGCGGGAACCGCTGCCATATCGGCAAGTTTACACAGGTTTGGATATATTTCAACTAGCAGTTAACTAACCCCGGATGAAATTTAAAAAACAAATTTCATCCGGGCTACGATTACTCAACTGACAATTGATCTTGAATGCCCTTCAAGGTCTTTTCGTTCATGTTTTTGAAACCATTTACCTTGGCTAAATCATCAAGTGTTTTGAAATCGCCATTCTTTTTGCGATAAGCAATAATCGCTTTCGCTTTAGCAGAGTTGATGCCTTTGACTGCCATCAATTCTTTAGCAGTCGCTTTGTTAAGATCAACTTTGGTTTGTTCGGTTGACGTTGTTGTGGTGGTGGTTCCGGTATCACCGGTGGTTTGTGTAGCGGTGGTTTCGGTGCCCGTGGTGGTGGTAGCGGTATCATCAGCAAACACTGGCGCAATTAAGGCCATTGCTGCTACGGCGGCTAATAGTGAACGGTAGAACGACATGGGTGATCTCCTAAAAGTAGTTGTTTTTTTCCAATAGCCTTAAAAAAAACAAGGCTAGCAAAATAATACTCAATGCTAATAAAAAAATCCACACTATCTATAGCGCCGAATGGCGATTTTTTGTTAAAATTCCATCTGTTTTCATTGCGTATCGGCAGGTGCCGATACAACAAATTTTAAGGGATACTGGAATGCAAGCAAAAATCAAAGCGGTTTTGGGTGTTTTTATAACCACATTACTTTTTTCAGCCTCAATATTAGCCAGCCCGGTCATCCCCGTTGCTACCCAACCCCAAATGCCTGCTTTCACCCCTAGCGCACCTAATCTGGACGCGAACGCCTACATTCTTATCGATGCCACCAGCGGCAAGGTGATTGCGGAAAAAAATGCTGATCAGCGTTTGCCACCCGCCAGCCTAACCAAGCTGATGTCGATGTACATCGTCTCGGCCGCGCTTAAAAATGGCAGCGTGCACCCAGATGACAAAGTTCGCATCAGCACCAAAGCCTGGCAGAGCGAAGGCTCGCGCATGTTTGTTAAAGTAGGTGATGAGGTGCCACTTAAGGACTTGATGCGTGGCGTTATCGTGGACTCAGGTAACGACGCAGCTGTCGCACTGGCCGAATATGTCGCTGGCTCAGAAGACAGCTTTACCACCTTAATGAACGAACAAGCCAAAATGTTAGGCATGAAAAACAGTCATTTTATGGATAGCACAGGCCTGCCTAATAAAGAACACTATTCTACAGCTCGCGATCTCGCGCTACTTGCACAAGCGTATATCAAGAATTTCCCTGAAGATTACGCGATGTATTCCGAAAAATGGTTTACCTACAATGCCATCAAGCAACCTAACCGTAACCGATTGTTATGGCGCTTTCAGTACGCGGATGGCTTAAAAACCGGCCACACGAATGAAGCTGGATTCTGCCTCGTCGGCTCCGCTAAAAAAGATGGCATGCGCTTAATCAGCGTCGTGTTAGGCGAACCAAGCGATAATAGCCGCACAGAAGATTCCGTTCGCCTGTTAACTTACGGGTTCCGCTTCTACGAAACACACAAAGTTTATGACGCAACAGCGCCTATCGTTCAAGCACGCGTCTGGCAAGGCCAAAAATCTGAAGTGCCACTCGGCCTGACCGAAGACATGTATGTCACCGTTCCAACGGGTCAGTTCAAAAAGCTGCAAGCAAGTTTACAGCTGGATAAGTCAATCAAGGCACCGATTGTTAAAGGCCAGACCTACGGCACGCTTAATGTCATGCTTGGCAACACGATTATTGCCAGCAAACCCCTTATCGCCTTATCAGACGATCCACAAGGCGGAATGTTACGTCGCGCGACGGATACCGTGCGAATGAACATTCATAAATTCTTCTCCGGTTCCGATGACAAAAACCCAGGCTAATTCCAACCACATCATTATTCGCTGGCTACCACAACAGGAGTATCAGTCCTGTTGGCTAGCCATGCGCGAATTTACCGATCAACGCACCGACACCACCCCCGATGAAATCTGGTTGTGCGAACATGAACCCGTGTTCACGCAAGGACAAAACGGCAAAGCCGAACACATTCTAGCGGCTGGTGATATACCCGTCGTGCAAACCGATCGCGGCGGTCAAGTCACCTACCACGGCCCGGGGCAATTGATGGTCTACACCCTCATCGATTTACGACGCAAAAAATTTAACGTAAGACAGTTAGTCAGTTTAATAGAACAATCCGTCATCGACTTTCTAGCCTCGCAAAATGTTACAGCCGTTGCAAAAACAGAAGCGCCCGGCGTTTACATCGACAACAAAAAAATCTGTTCTATAGGGTTACGAATCCGCCGCGGCTGCAGTTACCATGGCATCGCCTTCAACGTCGCACTGGATTTATCCCCCTTCCAGCGCATTAATCCTTGCGGTTTCAAGAATCTGGAGATGACACAATTATCAGCCCTCTCCCCCATCAGAGAAGTGCAGTCCGCCGGCGATCAATTAAGCAGTTATTTAGTGAAGAATTTGGGGTATGATAGCGCTATTAATTAACGCATGGATCCCGGCTTTCGCCGGGACGACGCCTACCAGTCTGTGGTTACCGTATCACCGATGAAGTCGATTAGGCATCGAACATCGTTCCCCGGATGAGGAAAGCACTCATCCGGGCTACTCAGCGGTTACCGTTAACTATTAAGTTGAAAGAGACTAAAAACAGTGGAAACAAAAACTAGCACAAAACAACGCGGCGCCGAGAAACTCTCCCGCATCCCGGTTAAAATCGAGCCAACGGAAAATCCACCCCGCAAGCCCGACTGGATCCGCGTCCGCATACCCGCTTCCCCCGCCGTCAGCGAATTAAAGCAATTATTACGTAAAAACAAACTCGTCACCGTCTGCGAAGAAGCCTCTTGCCCCAATCTCCCAGAATGCTTCACCCACGGCACGGCAACCTTCATGATCATGGGTGATAAATGCACACGTCGCTGCAGCTTCTGCGACGTAGCCCACGGGCGCCCCGACCCCCTTGACCCCAACGAACCACTCCACCTCGCCAACACCATCGCCGAAATGCGCCTACGCTACGTAGTGATCACCTCCGTCGACCGCGATGATTTACGCGATGGTGGCGCGGGTCATTTCGTCGCCTGTATAGAAGCAGTACGAGCAAAAAACCCAACCATCAAGATTGAAGTATTGGTACCCGATTACCGCGGACGAATGGATGTTGCTCTAGCAATCACCGGCAAAGCCCTGCCCGATGTCTTCAACCACAATATTGAAACCGTGCCACGTCTATACAAACAAGCCCGACCCGGCTCAGATTATGCACACTCTTTGCAGTTATTACAGGAGTTTAAAAAACGTTATCCCGCCATCCCGACCAAATCCGGCATGATGCTCGGCCTGGGCGAAGATAATGACGAAATCATTCAGACACTTAAAGACCTTCGTTCTCATGAGGTAGATATGGTAACCTTAGGACAATACCTGCAACCCAGCCGCTTCCATATACCGGTTGCCAGGTTTGTAACACCTGATGAGTTTAAACGGTTTGGAGAAATTGCCAGGGAACTCGGGTTCAAAAATGTCGCAAGCGGTCCCCTCGTAAGATCCTCCTATCATGCTGACAGACAGGCTGCCGGAGAAGAGGTCGTTTAATGTCGGATATAGTTAGTCCGTTACTACAATGGCTAAACGCTAATCCTGAGTTAGCGGGCGTTGCAACCTTCGTTATTTCTGCTTCCGAGTCCATCGCCATTATCGGCACGATCGTTCCTGGCTCCATTACCATGACAGCCATTGGCACCCTGGCTGGGGCGGGCATCATCCCCCTGTGGCCAACGCTCATCTGGGCGATTCTGGGCGCGATTGTAGGTGATGGCATCAGCTATTGGATAGGCCGATACTTCAAAGGCGGTCTGCGCAATATCTGGCCATTCAAAAATAATCCCGGCGTGCTAAAACGCGGCGAAACCTTCGTTCACAAGTATGGTTTTATGAGTGTGTTCATCGGGCGTTTTATTGGGCCTGTGCGCGCCCTGGTGCCGATGGTAGCGGGTATGCTAGGCATGAAGCCCCTGCAATTCACGCTTTCCAATGTACTGTCCGCTATTGGCTGGGCACCGGTTTATATGTTGCCAGGGATATTATTAGGCGCCGCCTCGCTAGAGCTGCCACCCGATATCGCCATTCATGTGCTGTTGGTACTCTTTCTTATTTTCCTGTTTATCATCCTTTGCCTGTGGATTGTTTATAAACTTCTGTCGCTGCTTAGCAATCGCGTCGAAATGACACTCACCCAACTCTGGCATTCCTTAAAAAAATCGCGTTACTTTCACGTCGCGACCATCGTATTAAAACACCACGACCCAAAACAACACCATGGCCAATTAATTTTGGCCTTTTATTTTTTGCTAACCAGCTCGCTCTTATTTTTACTCGTCTATTACGTGCGCAGTGTTGGCGCTGAAAATATTTTCGTGAATGACGCGCTCTTTCATTTCTTCAGAAGCATACGTTCGCCCAGCGCCGACAGGGTGATGATTGCCATCACCCTGCTGGGACAAAAAGAAGTGATATTGCCTGTCGTGGGCGTATTATTTCTCTGGCTGCTCTATACTAAACGTGTGCGCGCGGCATTGCACGCGCTGGCATTGGGCATACTGGCGGCTGGTAGTGTGTATTTTATCAAACATCTCGCACAGTCACCTCGCCCCTGGGGCATCGTGCACAGTCCCGAGACGTACTCGATGCCAAGCGGCCATACTACTTTGGCAACTACCGTTTATCTTGGCATTGCCTTCATGATTGCCTGTACTTTGCCAAAGAATCGTCGCTGGCTTATTTACACACCTGCCGCTATCGTTGCTTTTGCGGTCGGTGTCACACGTCTTTACCTGGGCGCGCACTGGTTCACCGACACGCTTGCTGGCTGGTTACTTGGCGCGGCGTCCATCATGCTGGTTATTCTTTCTTATCATCGTCAGCATGAGAAACCTATTCGATTATTTAGCACAACCGTCGTGTGCGCCATCACATTATGTATTACCTATTCCGTATTCTCCTTTACTCACTTCGATAAATTAAAACATAACTACGCGCAATCGCCTTGGCCAATATCGCTCATCGAGATGAAACAATGGTGGGGACGAAACGAGTTAATACCAAACTTGCATGTCAGTCTGTTTGGTTTTCCATCCGCGCCTATCTCCCTGGAGTGGGTGGGTAATCTGGAGAGCATTCGCAAAACCTTATTGAAAGAAGGATGGAGCGAGCCACCTGACCGCGACTGGGTGACCATTCTACATCGTATATCTGATGTGAAGAGCGGCGAATATTTACCGTTGGTGGCGCCACAATATTTAGACAAGCGTCCAGCGTTAGTACTGGTGCGCACCGCCAATGGCTCAAAAAAATTAATTGCTTTGCGCCTTTGGGCATCTGGCCGCGTTATTAAAGACTCCGATCAGCCATTATGGGTAGGCACCATCGGTGTTGTGCCACGCTCTTACAATTGGCTATTCCGCAAAAAACCAGACGAGCTGCAAACCAAACCAGAAGTTGTATTTACTCATCGGGTAAAACAACCGGCCTGGGAATGGCGACTTATCACTGTCGGAAAAAATCAACCCATCTTGTTAATCAGAGAAAAATAATCAGGACATCACCATGACTGACTCATTAATTTTATTAGCTTTGTTCGCGGCTAAAGCCATTATTATCGTTATCCTGATTTTACTTCTGGTTCTTGGCATCGTTGCCATCATCGCGCACGGCAAGGAACGAACGAAAGGCAAACTGGTAATTAAAAGCTTAAACGAAAAACTGAAGGATGCAAAAGACCAGTTATTAGCGGAGACCTTAAGCAAGAAGCTTTACAAGCTGTTTGCCAAACAGCAAAAAGCGGAAGAGAAAGCCAAAAAGAAAAATGACGAGAAGCAAAAACATGTTTATGTACTCACGTTTGATGGCGACATGAAAGCGTCCGCGGTACATGGTTTACGCGAAGAGATCAACGCCGTGTTAAGCGTGGCCACCCCTGATGATGAAGTGGTGGTGCGCGTTGATAGCGCCGGTGGCGTGGTGCATGGTTATGGACTGGCGGCCGCGCAGTTAGCACGCATACGCAACAAAAAAATTCCGCTGACGGTTACAGTAGATAAAATTGCCGCAAGCGGTGGTTACATGATGGCGTGCGTGGCGGATAAAATTCTCGCCGCCCCGTTTGCGATTATTGGCTCGATTGGCGTTATCATGCAGTTGCCGAATTTTCATCGCCTACTAA
>DAIDIB010000103.1 GCA_027459575.1 Gammaproteobacteria bacterium
AATCCTCGAGGCCGCCCTCATGGTCGCTGGCCGCCCATTAACCGTTGCCGCCATGCAAAACCTGTTTAGCGAAGAAGAACGCCCGGCTAACGCGGATGTAAAAACCGCCCTTAATGAATTGAAAGAGCAGTACGAAAATACCGGTCTCGTGCTCTGCGAGGTCAGTAGCGGCTATCGTTTCCAAACCAAGCCTGACTTAAGCCCCTGGCTTGCTAAATTATGGGAAGAGCGCGCGCCACGTTATTCACGCGCTTTTATGGAAACATTAGCCCTCATCGCCTACAAACAACCGATTACCCGCGCGGAAATTGAAGAAATTCGCGGCGTGACGGTTAACAGCAATATCATTAAAGCCTTGCTCGAACGTGACTGGATTCGTGAAATTGGCTATCGCGACTTGCCGGGCAAACCCGCCATCCTCGGCACCACCAAAACATTTTTAGATTACTTCAACGTTAAATCACTTTCTGAATTACCAACACTTGCTGAATTCAAGAGCCTGGAAGAGCAAGAAGTGCAAGTGCAATTAGCGCTGGAACAAAGTGACATCGGCCCAAGCGACAGCGAAGTAATCCCGGAAGAAAGCGCTGTGATGGAAGGCGAAACGGATAATATCGTGCAGCTAGAAGTAACAGAAGAAATTATTGTTGAAACAACATCCGACGACTCAGAAGCAGACTTGGCTACAGGCTAGGCGTAGCCCGGATGAGTGCTTTTCTCATCCGGGGAACGTGACTTTGATTTTACTCCGCTCCCCGGATGAGAAAAGCACTCATCCGGGCCACAACTTTAGGTTATAGAACATGAGTGAAAAAATACAAAAGGTGCTGGCTAATGCTGGCGTAGGTTCGCGTCGTCAGGTTGAATCCTGGATTCAGGAAGGCCGCATCACCGTCAACGGCAAACCTGCCACCATCGGCGAGCGCATGACACACCACGACAAAGTCTGCGTCGATGGCCGCGAAATCAAGTTAATCAAAAGCAAAAATCAAAAATCGCGCGTGTTGCTGTATCACAAACCAGAAGGCGAAATCTGCTCGCGCAGCGACCCTGAAGGCCGTCCCACTATTTTTGAACATTTACCCATGATACGTAACAGTCGCTGGATTTGCGTTGGCCGACTGGATTTCAACACTTCTGGTTTGTTGCTCATTACCAACGACGGCGAGTTAGCAAATCAGCTCATGCACCCTAGTTCAGAAATCGAACGGGAATACGCCGTGCGTGTACGCGGCATTGTGACACCCGAAATTCTGCTGAAATTAAAAAAAGGCATTCAACTGGAAGACGGCGTCGCACGTTTTGAAGAAATTACCGATGCGGGCGGCAGCGGCGCGAACCACTGGTTTCACGTCATCGTGCGCGAAGGCCGCAACCGCTTAGTACGCCGCTTATGGGAAGCCGCCGGTTACACCGTCAGCCGTCTTATGCGCGTGCGCTTTGGCACCGTTCATCTCCCGCCCGGCCTGCGTCGCGGCAGGCATGTGGAACTCACCGAAGAAGAAATCAGCGAATTAGTGCGCTTTGTTAGCGAAGCACACTGAATCATATCAACAGTGTTATTTGTGCTTATTAATTGCTGCCTGATGCAAGGTTTGCACCACAAACACATTTATTTTTTCACGCCGAGCGCATAGGTGGTGACGCCAAACAGAATGGTATGGGCGAGAAAACCCGTTATGCCGGAGAATAGGAAATTCGTTAACGAATCTTGTTTTGGCGTGGAATGTGAATTCATAGTACAATCTTTTTAATTTGGATCCTTATAGCAAAGGACTGTTACGATGAAAAAACATATATGCCTCTCTCTGGTGTTTTTTAGCACAATTCTTCTCACTGGCTGCATGGACTTCCTCTGCTGCCCGCAATCACCGCCCAAAGCAGAATGCAGCCAATAAAATAGCCAGTTGATTTTATTCATTGACTGTTTCTAGCTGCAACAATTAGCTATTTTGCGTGGTCTTAACACGCACGATTTAACCTGGAAACGGCAGTTGAACGCGAGCGTCAGGCGTAACAGATTGATCGAGATAAGCTTTTAAAAATTTGAGCGGTCACCTTATTGGTGATCCGAAAATTTTTAAAAGCTTAGATCGGTCAAGATGTTACGCATCACGCCGCGTTTCAACCGTCGTTTCCAGGTTTAATCATCCGGCTACAGTTTACTAAGCTTTACTCATTACAACAGGCTCATAATCGTAGTGATAAGTCTCACTGCTAAAAAAATTCTGAACCGAATTAAAAAATGAGAACAGTCCTGGGCAGCGTTTTTTATTTTTTAAATCGGTAGCACGTTTGGAAAATTTAAATGATTCGATAGCAAGCTTCTCAGTTTTTTCCATTAACTCAGTTAAGTCATCACCTCGACTTGTTATTTTTTCGATATCATCGCGCAATTGCTGCATGGTCTCTTCAAGCATTTGCTGAATTTCAACTAATCTGGATTTAACCGCTTCCTCTGGGTTTTTAATTAATTTATCCAGATCCTCTGAATTATGCGCTTCAGCAATATTGATAAAAAGATTTCGCAGACGATCGGGTGAAAGTGCCTCATCAGTGGCAAGCAATACCAACTCATCACCCGCCTGATACGCATAATAAAGTTGATCACGCGTTGACAACGTATGTATTCCATCACGATCTTTAATCATTGATAAAACCACCTGTATATTATTTTGAATTGTTTCCAAATGGGGTTCTACCGCATGCCATCCATCGTTAAGTGAAGCGTGAAATCCGTATTTCTTGCTCGCAGAGGTATAAACCACGATACAGTAGATTTTCATGATCAAATCCTTTTTTATCATGAACAAGAATCATTGTAGCCTTTTGAAAGAGTTAAGTGTAGCCTGGACATGTTTTTAATGTCCAGGGGCGGAAACGGGATATTTCCCGGACATAAAAAGCACGTCTAGGCATTTGCACTTAAAAACCAACAAAACCTTTTACAAGAGATTCCTGTAGAGGTGTAAGAGGTTGATATGATTATAACTCGTTTACACGACATATTCAGTGACGTTCAGTAGAGTTGTCTCTGTATTTGCGCGCTGCTTTTGCTAATTCCGGGCTAGCGAAAAAATCCAACGGTTGAGAGAGCAACAGACCAATCAGCATGTACTTCGTCTTCTTTTGATAAAGGATAAACTTCTATTGATAGCATTATGTGCCCCTTTATGAGGATAATTATTGTATATTTTATTAATTTAAAACTAATAAAATATACTCGTTTAAGATTCAATGAGTTATTAATTTCTAATTAATAACTTACATTGATACACTAGCGCCAATGCATCCTTTGGACTTAGCTCATCTGGATTAACAGTTTGTAACCTGGTGATGACAGGATGCGTTTTTTCGTCCTCTTCAAATAAATCGCGTTGCTTAACAGGCGCTGCGTTGACATGGTGATGCGACAACCGCTCCAAGTCGTGTAATTTTTCTTTGGCACGTGCGATGACAGCGCGTGGCACACCGGCGAGTTGCGCGACTTGAATGCCATAACTTTGATTGGCGGGGCCTTTTTGTACTTTGTGCAGGAAAATAATTTTGTCACCGTATTCGGCGGCATCGAGATGGATATTTTTGACTGTTGTGATTTCATCTTCCAATGCAGTCAGCTCAAAATAATGCGTGGCGAATAATGTGTAGGCGCCAATTTCTTTTGCTAGAAAATGAGCGCATGACCAGGCGAGTGACAACCCGTCGAACGTGCTGGTGCCGCGTCCGACTTCATCCATCAACACCAAACTTTTTGCTGTGCCGTTATGTAGAATATTCGCGGTTTCTGTCATTTCCACCATGAAGGTTGAGCGGCCACTGGCTAAATCATCCGCCGCACCAATGCGGGTAAAGATGCGATCGACATCACCGATTATTGCATTTTTTGCCGGGACAAAACTGCCGGTGTGTGCGAGCAGCACGATTAAGGCGATCTGTCGCATGTAAGTAGATTTACCGCCCATGTTAGGCCCGGTGATTATCAACATGCGCTGCTTGTCATCAAGCGTAACATCATTTGGCACGAACGCATGGGTGGAAACACTCTCAACTACAGGATGTCGTCCCGCTTCTATCACGATGCCTGTCTCTTGCGTGAGTGATGGCCGACTCCAGTTTAAACTCACAGCACGTTCAGCAAAATTAGTCAGCACATCCAATTCAGCAATCGCACTGGCATAGGCTTGCATGACCGCCACATCGGGCAACAATATTTCCAGCAGTTGATCATACAACATTTTTTCCCGTGCCAGCGCACGGTCTTGCGCGCTCAGTGCTTTGTCTTCGAACGCTTTCAATTCCGGCGTGATAAATCGCTCGGCATTTTTAAGCGTTTGACGACGGATATAATCTGCCGGCGCTGATTCCGCTTGCAAACGACTTATTTCAATATAATAACCATGCACACGATTGTAACCCACTTTCAGCGTCGACAAACCAGTACGCGCTTTTTCCTGTTCTTCCAGTTTAACCAGGTAATCACCGGCGTTTTCTGTCAGACTTAGTAACTCATCTAACTCAGCGTCATATCCTTTTGCAATTACACCGCCGTCGCGGATGGTCATGGGTGGATTATCAATGATCGCACGTGAGAGCAAATTGAATTGCGCGGGGAATTCGTTGATGTGCTGAGAGAGTTGTTTTAACAGGGCGCTGAGTCCCGCGCCAGAGGCCACTCGGGATGACAGTTCCGTTTGTAATGCTGGCAACAGACCAAGCGTGGCTCGCAACGCCACCAAATCCCGTGGCCGCGCGGTTTTAAGCGCGATCCGCGATAAGATGCGCTCTAAGTCAGCTACGTCTCGCAATATTCTTTGCAGCGACATATACGATTGATTGGCTGCTAAACTCGCTACACTGTCATGCCGATCGTTTAGTTGTTTCCTGTCACGCAGTGGACGATTCATCCACCGCTTCAACAAACGACTGCCCATCGCCGTTGACGTACGATCCAGCACAGACACCAAGGTGTTTTCTTCGCCGCCAACAAGATTCGTCACCAACTCCAAATTCCGTCGCGACGCCGCATCCAGCATCAAACTATCTTCACGTCGCTCCACTTGTATCGCGCGCACATGCGGCAACGCGCCACGCTGCGTCTCTTTCGCATATTGCAACAACGCGCCCGCCGCGCATAACGCCGTCGACATTTCCTGACAACCAAATCCCGCCAGATCACGCGTTTGCATTTGCTCCGTTAGCAAACGAACCGACGCCTCATAATCAAAATCCCATGGCACGCGCCTTCGTAATTGATTGTCATAATCGCGCAACACCACATGCTGATAATCATCCGCAATCAACAACTCCGCCGGATTTAAGCGTGCAAGCTCACTCACTAATTCTTCTTCACTCTGCACTTCCAATAATTGAAAACGTCCGCCGCTAATATCCAAAGCCGCCAAACCAAAACGCTCGCCCTGCGCATGCAGCGCCAGCAACACATTATCGCGCCTATCATCAAGAAACGCTGAATCGCTGACTGTGCCGGGCGTTAACACACGCACTACTTGCCGCTCAACTGGCCCCTTACTCGCTTCAGGATCACCAATTTGTTCGCAAATCGCAATCGACAATCCCTGACGAATTAATTTCGCGATATATGATTCCGCCGAGTGAAATGGCACACCGGCCATCGGAATAGGTTTGCCCGCAGACTGCCCGCGCGCGGTTAAGGTAATATCCAGCAAACGCGCCGCCTTTTGCGCATCGTCAAAAAATAATTCGTAAAAATCGCCCATGCGATAAAACAACAGTGTATTGGGATAATCCGCCTTGATGCGCAAATATTGTTGCATCATCG
>DAIDIB010000104.1 GCA_027459575.1 Gammaproteobacteria bacterium
TTTCACGCTTCCCGGGTGCAAAAAACGCACCCGGGCTACCTCTGGCCTGCTATTCTACCTAACTCTTTATCTTTTTGCGCCAACTTTGTGCTTTATTTAACAATTCTTTCTCATCTAGCGTCAACAACTTACGGTTTTCCAGCACTCTTTTACCCGCAATCCACACATCCGTGACCTGGTTACGGGCTGCCGCGTATACAATCTGGTTCTGGGGGTGATAAAGGGGCTGGGTTTCGATCTGCTCTAAATCGATAGCGATAATATCCGCGCTTTTACCCGGAGTGAGTGAGCCAGCGGTATCTGCAACGCCAAGAGCTTTTGCGCCGTGCAGGGTCGCCATTTTGAGAACATCGGAGGCGGGGGTTGCTTTAGGGTCCTTGGTGGTGAGTTTGCCAAGGAAAGCGGCGGAGCGCATTTCGCCTATCATATCGAGATCGTTATTGCTGGCAGCGCCATCAGTGCCAAGCGCCACATTAATACCCATTTGCTGCAGCTGTTGTACGGGGCAGGCGCCGCTAGCCAGCTTCATGTTGGACTCGGGGCAATGCACGATATTCGGGCGGTATTTTTTGATGATTTCAACATCACCGCTAGTGATGTCGGTCATGTGAATAGCGATTAAATCGGGTGATACCATGCCGATGTCAGCCAGCAATTCAATAGGACGCATGTTGTATTTGTCGATTGTTTTCGTTGCTTCGGAAGTAACTTCTTGCAAGTGAATATTAATCTTCAGGCCAAATTCTTTTGCCATGTCATTTATACGGATGAGATTGTCACGTGACACGGTGTAAGTGGAATGTGGCGCGAGTGTCGGTGTCACCATCGGGTTATTTTTATATTGATGATAAAACTCGAGTGATTTAGCGAAATATTCCTCGGTAGTTTTTGCCCAGGCAGTAGGCACGTCAATGATGTGCATGCCGATGTGCGCGTGCATGCCGGCTTGTTCCGCTGCTTTGGCGGTGTCAGCCAGGAAGAAATACATATCGTTAAAACGCACGGTGCCGCAGCGGATCATTTCCGCCATTGCAAGTTGGGAAGCATCGTAGACAAAATCATCACTGACCCATTTGCCTTCCGCGGGCCAGATGTAATTATTCAGCCAGTCCATCAGGTCAAGATCATCGGCTATGCCGCGCAGCATATTCATGGCAAGGTGCGTGTGGCTATTAATAAAGCCTGGCATGAGTGCGTGCGAGTTGAAGCGTTGCACGGATTTGCTCTGCCACTGTTTGTCAGCTTCGGCTGAAGGAAGAATATCGACGATTTTGCCGTCTTTTATCGCGATAGCGTGATTAGTAAGTTCTTTGTTTTGTTCTTCGCAGGTGATGATCCACTTCGCGTGAATGATTTGATCAACTTGTTGCATGATGCTCTGCCTTGTCATGTTGAGGCTAAAGCAGCATTCTAACGGATTTTTGCTGTTTGGAAAGGGTGGGATTATATCTTTGCCGCATGGCTTGGATCAGGATCGACTGCTGCGGCAGCTGCAGCAGCAGGGATTTTAGGCGCAGCAGGTGGTAGAGGAGGCACGACATTCACCTCAATATTGGCCGCATCAGTCTTATAAACTTCTTTGACAGCTTGCTCCCAAATGACCTTGGCATCATCACTGAATGCTATGACGGCAGGCATTTTTCCGGGATTAGCAGTTTTGTAGCATTCCAGCATCGCTTTAAATGTATCAAGATCATTATGGTCGGTTTTGATTTCCGCGGGGTCGATGGTGAAGCGTTGTTGGCCTGTTGCATCTTTCACGGTCAGGAGTGTTCTGTTGTTTTCAAGCGTCCAGGTTGGTTGAGCGGCTTGTAGTGCTGTTCTTATCTCCTTTTCTTTACCCAGCATGTTATCTCGTCCATATGTCGCTGGAGAAGGTGCGCCTGCGATTTTACCGCCGGCGGGCTGTGGGGGTGGGGTGGGTATCGCCGCTGCAGGGTCTGCTACATCTGGAGAGATAACAGGTGTTCCCTTTATCCTTGGATCCATCACGATGTCTAGCGATTCGCAACCATGGTGCTGGTAAAGTGCCAGTCCATCAGCAATTCCTTCATCTTTTAGATATTTATCGACTATGTTTTTAGGTATGTTGAGGTCTCCCATGACCACAATCATTTTTCCTTCTTTTTGCCCCTCTAACAAGACTTGCAAAAATGAAAGCCGTGCTTCATTGTGAAAATTAAGCTTTTGTTGATAATCGGCATCGCTTTCACCTTTCGCTTGTCTGGCAGGGCCATCGAAATGGACATTGACTATTATATTGCCGTTTGCGTCTTTATGAATTTGTACTTCATGTGGATTTATTCCAATCGCTGTGGCTCGTTCTTTATATCCACTTACGTCGGGATCAGCAGCAGGATTGGCGACTTCTGGTGCGCCGATAACAGCAAGTCGAATATTTCCCCCGATCTTAGCGCTAGTATTTTGCTTGGCGCCAATTTTTGCGTAAAAAGCATCATTGCCAACAGGCCCTTCCTGTATAGCAATATTCGTAATTTTTGCATCTTTCATCGCCGCGAATACTTCCGCGCAGCAATCTAATCTTATATTTTCAACAGCACTATCTTTTGTTTTGCCATCGAGGCTGTAAGCAGGGTTATAAATGACAGCACCCGCGCTTTTGCCTACACCCGCGCTTACATCTACCCATCGAGATCCACATCCCATGTTCCAACCCGCAGCCTCCGGTATGGCTGGATTGAAGCTAATACGCTTGTCGGATAGTTGATGCTCGATGATTATTTTATTTAACTCGGCAACCATTTGTTCCGCAGTGAGAGGTGGTGCTTTTTCTTTTAATTTTTTTATTTTATCTGACGCTTCTTTATAGTTGTCAGCGGGTGATTTGTAATTCGCCGCGGCGGGATCTTTTAAATTATATAATGGTGCTGCAACAACGGCTGCCGCTGCTAC
Source organism: Gammaproteobacteria bacterium (assembly GCA_027459575.1). GTDB lineage: Bacteria > Pseudomonadota > Gammaproteobacteria > DSM-16500 > DSM-16500 > Aquicella. The sequence goes on from DAIDIB010000104.1 coordinate 2,914, forward strand.
AGGTTTTGATATTGCCGGATCGGCGGGTGATGCTGCCGCAGCTGCTGCTTCTGGGCTAGGCGGCCCGGGGGCCGCTGCAGCATCTTGCAAAAATTGAGGCCAATCTTTAAAAGCTTTGTTAGAAAGTATTTCCATCTGTTCTTGCATATAGTCATTTTGGCTTAAATAAGTTGGCTGCTCTTTCTTTGAATCATCTGCAGGATTCCATTTACTTTTCCCGTCTGGAGGCCTTCTTATTTGTAATACATAAGTACCGTCAGGATATTTTGCAATTCGAATAGGATCTTTTTTCCCCCAATTTACTGATGCGCCACCGCCAATGGAGAATTCTTCATTTGGAGGATTGCCGCGACTTAACCCTATGACTTCATAACCCTGTGCCATATGCCATGCGACGTTGCCAAGATATTTGTTTATCGTTTCTATGCTGACAAAATTATCTTTTGCAACTTTTTCTATTATCTTGCCTTTTGCATCTACAATTTCTTGATCCTTAACGCCATTCGCGCCACCATCCGTTGAAGTGGGTAGTGGTATAATGTGTACGTCGGCTCCTAATTCTTTTTCTTTAATCAAACCACCAATTTTGTCAAAAAGCGGTGCTTGCCCGCTGCCACCAATGCTGGGAACAGTGCCACTTTCATAACCTGCAAGATATTGTTCTGCTTGACCTACATTCGCCGCATAAAGTATTGCGACTTTTTTTGGTGGTTTTTTAGCAAGTCTTTTTTGGATTTGTTCTTCCCAGATGTGAACTGCTTCTTTAGCTATATCAATATTATTAACTCCCGCAGAAACATTGGGATCTTGTTTACATTTTTCCAAATTGGGTTTAAATTTCCCTAAACGATCTGCGTTTTCATCTTTAAATTTCTCAGCTAATTGCTCTGTTGTTGGTGGTATTTCCTCAACTTTTGGCATAGACACCTCTTTTGAGGATTTTATTTAGGTACTCACAGTATAGATGATTTAGCCTGTAACAGGATTATGACAATATAATCAGGATGTTGTGATTATTCAAGTGGAAACCAGTAAGCCATATAAAGCGGATATTGGTGATAAGCATGAAGTTTATCAATGTGAAGTGTTTTGGCACTAAATATTGTTCGATAAGGTGGCTGATATTTTTCAGCATATTTATTCAGGCTTTGATTGCGAGTGACCCAGCCAGACTTAACTTCGATGGGAAGAGTTGCTGAATCTTTCACGCGTAAAAATTCAATTTCAGAACGATTTTCTTGCCAGCTATATAAATGCGAAACGCCAGCAGCAGTAAACTCTTGTGCGACAAAATTCTCGGCGTAGTAACCTTTATACGTTCCGTAATCGTAATCTAAAATAGATTTAACTGGCAAATCAGCTAACGCACCTAGAATTCCAACGTCAAACATATACAGTTTAAAGCGACTTTCTTCAGTATAAGCTGTTAATGGTAATTCCACGTGCTCAATAATGGGGGCTTTGATAACAAGTTCAGCGGAAATTAGCCAATCAAAAACATTGGCTAGTCGTTGATAACGATCAATGCCAGGTATGATGCCCTTGAATTGAAATCGTTTTGCCGAGCCATCTTCTGACTGTGCAAGTTGACTTGGTATGCTTCTCCAAACTCGATCAATATGCATGGCATTCACCTTACCAGAATGCTTCGCAATATCAGAATAATATCCAAAAATAAGCTCATTTTGCTTTTCACGAACGAGGGTTAAGGCAGTGTGAAGGTTATCTTTTTTTTCTGAATAAGTTTGTACGACTTCGGGTAATCCTCCGGTAACAAGATAAATTTTGAATTGTTGCCATAAGTGTTCATGTACAATTTCAGAAATTGAGCTTTTGAGAGTACAGTCATTTAATATCGTAATCGATTTTGAGTCATTTATAGCTTCCAGGAATTCTGCAAAACACATGGGGTGCATATGTAACAGATCGACTTTCCCTACTGGGAATGATGTTTCATTTAAACTTAACCCTAACAATGAACCTGCGCAGCAAAGTGAAAGTTCAGGAAGGTTTTCCGCAAAATATTTCAAACTGGTTAACGCTTCAGGACAAGCTTGTATTTCATCAAAAATAAGCAAATCATTTTTGATATCGATTGTTTTGTCGAATAAAAAACTCAGATCGGTCAGTATGCGCTTAGGATTAAAATTATCTTTGAATAATGCGACGGCTTTTTTGTTTTCTTCGAAATTCAGGTAATGAAAAGAGGAATATTCTGTTTTGCCGAACTCTTTAAGCGTATAGGTTTTTCCCGTTTGCCGTACGCCTTTAAGGATGAGCGGCTTGCGGTTCTTTTTATGTTTCCATTTTTTAAGATTCTGATTGATTAGTCGCTTCATTTATATGTTTTTTTCCTGCAAACTTGCAATTAACGTCAGATTTGACGTTTTATACTTGTAATTATCGTCAATATTGCCGTTTTTTGCAAGTTTGCATGGTTTTTTATGTAAGTTATTGATTTTTAATGCCCGGGAAAATAAAAATGATAAATCGGCTTTGTTGCATAAATGCTTATTTCTCGCGAAAAGCCCTATATTTCACAGATTTCCTAGGTTCGCACCGAATCTGGCATACCAAGTTGATTCATTTTATTTAAAATATGGCGTAACTGTTCAGCGTTAACCGCTGAACAGTTACGAAAATTCAACATCAGAAACCACTAGAGCCAGACTGGCTATTGATCTATAAGCTCATTCCGAATGAAAAGGTGGTCATTTTTGTTCGAACCGGCACGCATTCGGATTTGTTTAAATGATTTTTCGGAGAGGGTGGGATTCGAACCCACGTGACGGTAAAACCGTCCATCTGATTTCGAGTCAGCGCCGTTATGACCGCTTCGGTACCTCTCCAGCATACTGGTTGCAGG
>DAIDIB010000105.1 GCA_027459575.1 Gammaproteobacteria bacterium
GATCAACAAAAAGCCTGGGATAAAATGGCAGATGCGCGAAAGCAGCTTGTTGAGGTTAGGGAAACCTTGAAAGCGATTGAAGAGGATAGAAAGGCTAAAGCTGCGGCTGCGCCAAAAGGGCCGTAGCATCGAATCATTCCCCGGATGAAACAAAAAGCGTTTCATCCGGGCTACCACTACCCCAACAATTGCATTACAATTACCGCCAAGTTACTAACTGAATGGCGGAACCTCTGTGCGTACACCTCTAATCGCGGGTAATTGGAAAATGAATGGCTCGCGCAGCCAGACCAAAGCGCTCCTGCATGGTATTACCTCTGGCTTGCAAGAAGACACCGGCGTCGAAATACTTGTGTTACCTGTGTTCGTCTATCTGGAAGAAGCGCGTCATCTTCTCAGCCAAACCTCCATCCAGCTTGGCGCGCAAGACCTTTACCCGGGCGGGAGCGGTGCGTATACCGGCGAAGTGTCGGGTCATATGCTGAAGGACGTGGGCTGTGGGTATGTATTAGTGGGTCACTCCGAACGCCGCACCTTGTTCCACGAAGGCTTGCCACTCGTTGCTGCCAAGTTTAAAGCGGCGGTCGAGGCGGGCTTGAAGCCCATCTTATGCGTGGGTGAAACCAAACAACAGCGCGAAAACGGCGCAACTGAAACCGTCATCCGCGAACAAATTGAATCGGTGATCGAAGTGGCCGGTATCGGTGCATTCCATGACGCGGTCATCGCCTATGAGCCAGTTTGGGCGATTGGTACCGGTTTAACCGCCACACCAGAGCAGGCACAAGCGGTACATCTGACGATTCGTGAGCAAATTGCGCAAAATCATGTTGATATGGCAAAGAGAATTCGTATACTGTACGGCGGGAGCATGAAAGCAGATAATGCGGCAGCGTTGTTGGCACAATCCGATATAGACGGTGGTTTGATTGGTGGTGCGGCGCTGGATGCGAATAGCTTTTTAGCGATATGTGAGGCGGCAGTTCAAAAGGTAATATAATGTATCAATTAATACTATTAATTCATGTGTTTGCAGCGGTGTGCGTGATTGCGCTGGTGCTGGTACAGCAGGGCAAAGGCGCCACGATGGGCGCTGCATTCGGTAGCGGAGCCTCGCAAACCGTTTTCGGGAGCCGTGGGTCGGGTTCATTTTTATTCCGCGTGACGATCAGTTTCGTCGCTGTGTTTTTTCTTACCAGTATTACCTTGAATTATTTGGCCACGCGCGCCTATAAACAGGAAAAAGTAATTACATTGCCTGAAATGCCGGCAGCGCCTCAAATTCCTGCTTCCAAGCCTGCATCAGCAGCACCTGTCGTGCCAATCGCACCAACAATACCAACAACAAAGCCAGCGATGCCAGCGCAGGAGAAGGTAAAGAAGAGTAATTAAACAGAGCAACAAGGAACCGCTGAGATTTCTACTATTTTATCCAAGATAGTAGAAATCTCGCGGCTCCGGCCGACGTGGTGGAATTGGTAGACACGCTACTTTGAGGTGGTAGTGGCGCAAGCTGTGACGGTTCGAGTCCGTCCGTCGGCAAATTTATAAGAGCAGGGGAGTTCAGCGAGTGCTACAGAATTACTTGCCAGTATTCATTTTCATGATCATCGGCGTTCTCGTCGGCCTCGTTGCGCCTACCCTCGGGTACTTGCTTAGTCCAAAACGTCCCTATCCAGAAAAATTATCCACCTATGAATGTGGTTTTGAACCCTTCAACGATTCCCGCGCGCCTTTCGATGTGCGCTATTATCTGGTCGCCATCCTGTTTGTCATTTTCGATCTGGAAACGGCTTTTTTAGTGCCCTGGGCGGTGGTATTCCGCGAGCTTGGCTGGTTTGGCTTGATCAGCATGGGGATTTTCCTACTGTTATTAACAGTGGGTTTTATCTATGAATGGAAAAAAGGAGCGCTGGAATGGGAATAAGCGACCTCATCAAGCCTGGATATTACCTCACTAAAGCAGAAGATATATTTAATTGGGCGCGCGCGGGTTCCTTGTGGCCCATGTCCTTTGGTCTCGCTTGTTGCGCGGTGGAAATGATGCACTGCGCCGCCTCGCGTTATGATCTCGACCGTTTTGGTGTGATTTTCCGTCCTAGTCCGCGTCAATCCGACTTGATGATTGTGGCGGGCACGCTTTGCAACAAAATGGCGCCGGCTTTACGTAAAGTCTACGACCAAATGGCGGAACCCCGCTGGGTGATTTCCATGGGTTCATGCGCGAATGGCGGTGGCTATTATCATTATTCTTATTCGGTGGTGCGCGGTTGTGATCGCGTGGTGCCGGTCGATGTGTATGTGCCGGGCTGTCCGCCAACGGCAGAGGCGCTAATGTACGGTATCATTCAGCTGCAAAACAAAATTCGTCGCAATAAAAAGATTAAGCGGTAGGTGTAAATGGCAGACTTAAAAACATTGCGTGAGCATATCGAACAACAGTTTGCCGACAGCATTGAATCTTTAACGGTCGCGAGAGGTGAATTAACGGTTGAAGTGAAGCCTGCGGCCTTAAAAACGTTATGCCTGGCGCTGCGTGATGAGCCAGGTTTGCAATTTAATTTGTTGGCAGATGTGTGTGGCGTTGATTATCTGCATTATGGGCTGGATGACTGGCAAACCACGAGCACAACGGAAACGGGTTTTAGTCGTGGCGTGACAAAAAAAATGTTGCGCGAAGATTCTGCCAAGCCAAATCGCTTCGCCGTCGTTTATCATTTGCTTTCATTACCTTTGAATCATCGCGTGCGTTTGCGCGTGAACTTGCCTGATGACGCGCAAGTGATGGTGGATTCCGTTATCGATATCTGGCCTGCCGCTAACTGGTATGAGCGCGAAGCCTTCGATCTGTTTGGTATTTTGTTCCGTGGCCATCCTGATTTGCGCCGCATTCTCACGGATTATGGCTTTGTTGGCCATCCGTTCCGTAAAGATTTCCCGTTGATTGGCAAAGTGGAAGTGCGTTACGACGCCAAGCTTGGCCGTGTCATTTACGAGCCAGTCAGCATCGAGCCGCGCGTGCTGGAACCTAAAGTGATACGGCACGATAACCGCTATCAGGAGGGGAAATGAGTATCCCTGAAATTAAAAATTACGTTTTCAACTTCGGCCCGCAGCATCCCGCGGCGCATGGCGTATTACGGCTGATTTTGGAAGTCGATGGCGAAACCATCGTGCGTGCCGATCCGCATGTGGGTTTGCTGCATCGCGCGACAGAAAAATTAGCGGAAAGTAAGCCATTTAATCATACCATTGGTTACATGGATCGTCTGGATTACGTTTCCATGATGTGTAACGAACATGGTTATGTGCTGGCAATAGAAAAATTACTCGGCATTACGCCGCCAATTCGCGCACAGTACATTCGTGTGATGTTCGATGAAGTCACGCGTATTTTAAATCATTTGTTGTGGCTTGCCGCGCACAGTCTGGATAACGGTGGCATGGCGGTATTTTTATATTGCTTCCGCGAGCGTGAAGATTTACTCGATTGTTACGAAGCAGTGTCCGGCGCGCGTATGCACGCTACTTATTATCGTCCGGGCGGTGTGTATCGCGATCTGCCAGACAGCATGCCAAAGTATCGCGCATCTAAGTTCACCAGCGAGAAAAAGGCGGCGGAACTTAATGAAAACCGCCAAGGCTCCTTGCTCGATTTTCTATGGGATTTCACCGAGCGTTTTCCTAAATGCGTGGATGAGTACGAAGACTTGCTGACCAATAATCGCATCTGGAAACAACGCACCGTGGATATCGGTATTATTTCGCCAGAAAAAGCGATTGCCATGGGTTTTACCGGCCCCATGTTGCGAGGCTCGGGCGTGGCGTGGGATTTACGTAAAAAACAACCGTATGAAGTTTACGATCGCATGGATTTTGATATTCCAGTCGGCACCAAGGGCGACTGTTACGATCGTTATTTGGTGCGTGTCAACGAAATGCGTCAGTCGAACCGCATTATTCGTCAATGCATACAATGGCTGCAGAATAATCCTGGCTCGGTAATGATTGAGGATTACAAAGTCGCGCCGCCACCTCGCGAAGTCATGAAAGTCAGTATGGAAGCGATGATTCATCACTTCAAGAACATGACAGAAGGCTATATTGTGCCGGAAGGCGAGGTGTATACCGCTATCGAACATCCTAAAGGTGAATTTGGCGTCTATTTAGTGTCGGATGGCGCGAACAAGCCTTATAGAATGAAAGTGCGTGCGGCAGGTTTTCCGCATCTGGCGGGATTAGACGAAATGATACGTGGCCACATGATTTCCGACGTGGTGGCTATTTTATCCAGTCTGGATATTGTATTTGGCGAGATTGACCGATGACCACAGAAAATAAAATAGCGGAGAATAAATCAAGCTTGCTATCACGCTCCGCTCGCGAATGTATCGACAAGTGGATATTGCGCTACCCGCCCGAGCACAAACGTTCCGGTGTGTTTGAAGCGCTGCGCGTGGTGCAGGAAGAAAATGGCGGCTCGCTGACGACAGATTTAATGGAAGCGGTGGCGGATTATCTTGGTATGCCACACATCGCGGTTTATGAAGTTGTCACTTTTTACAGCATGTATTTTCTGCAGCCGATGGGTCGGCATGTGGTGGATGTGTGCACCAATATTTCTTGCGGATTGAATGGCGCTGGTGAAGTGGTGGAGCATTTAAAGAAAAAATTAGGCATTGATTTCAACGAAACCACCGCCGATGGCAAATTTACCTTGCGTGAAGTGGAGTGTTTGGGTGCCTGCGTCGGCGCGCCAGCGTGCCAGATCGGTAAAAAATATTATGAGAATTTGACACCCACCAGCGTGGACAAAATTCTAGAGGAATTATCGAATGGCAAATGAAATTTGTTTTCGCACATTGCATCTCGATAAGCCCTGGACGCTGGAAACCTATCGCAGCGCGGGTGGTTACAAACAGTGGGAAAAAATTCTGCGCGAAAAAATCCCGCCAGAGAAAATTGTAGAAGCAGTTAAATTATCTGCCTTGCGCGGTCGTGGTGGCGCGGGCTTTTCCACCGGTATGAAGTGGAGCTTTATCAAGCGCGACATGCCCGGACAAAAATATGTATTATGCAACTCTGACGAAGGCGAGCCAGGCACTTGCAAAGATCGTGACATTTTACGCTTTAATCCACACCAGGTGATCGAAGGTATGGCGATGGGTGCTTATGCCATGGGCGCGACGGTTGGCTACAATTATATTCGTGGCGAATATTGGGAACCGTACGAACGCTTTCAGGCGGCGCTGGATGAAGCGCGCGCGGCTGGTTTAATCGGCAAAAATATTTTAGGCTCGGGTTTTGATTTTGAATTGCATACGCACTTGGGCGCGGGCGCGTACATTTGCGGAGAAGAAACCGCGTTGATGGAATCGCTGGAAGGCAAGCGTGGCTATCCACGTTATAAGCCACCATTCCCCGCGGCCTATGGTTTATATGGTCGCCCAACCACCATTAATAACACCGAAACTTATGCTTCCGTACCTGTCATTTTTGAAAAAGGCGCGGAATGGTTTTTAGGCTTAGGCAAACCCAACAATGGCGGCTGCAAAATATTTTCGGTCACAGGCCATGTGAATAAACCGGGTAATTTTGAGATACCACTCGGTACACCCTTTAAAGATTTATTGGCGATGGCAGGTGGCGTACGCACTGGACACCGTTTAAAAGCAGTGATCCCTGGTGGTTCTTCCATGCCAATTTTACCGGCCGATGTAATGATGTCGCTGGATATGGATTTTGATTCCATACAAAAAGCC
>DAIDIB010000106.1 GCA_027459575.1 Gammaproteobacteria bacterium
AGAATTTTCACTGGCTATAACTTTAATCAGTATGTGGGTGTTGAATTAGGTCTTGCTGACTATGCGCAGTCAAAAGACACGGCAACTATTAAAGGTGTTGGTAACGGTACTAAGAAATACAATATTTATTCATTGGATCTCGTTGGTAAGGCTTATTTGCCAATCGCTAACAGCGGCTTCAATGTCTATGGTCTTGGCGGTTTAGCATTAGTTCATAATAAGGTTCAGGTTAGCCAGACTGGTAAAGTGTTTGCTAATACAGCTGGTAATTCTTCTACTACTATAAGCAAAGTACGTCCAATTGTTGGTCTCGGTACCAGCTATGATGTTAATAGCAACGTTACTACCGCTCTTGAATATTCACACATCCAGGGCACTGGCAACGTGAAGACCAGCGACAAAGCTATTCCAAACGCAGACATGATCAGCTTGAACGTGTCTTACAACTTTGGTTAATAGAGATTTGCCTACTGTGGGGTCATACCCACCTTGTAGAGAAATCGGGCCTCATGGCCCGATTTTTTTTGCGTAGTGGATAAATAGCAATACCTGTGTATAATATCTCGCCATGGAGCCTTCCTGGCACAAGATTTTATGCCCCACGGATGAAAATAAAATTATTAATAACAATCATCTGTGAGGTATTTCATGAAGAAGAGTTTAGTAGCAGCAATTGCTGCATTAGGGATGATTTCCGCAACTGTTTCATTCGCTGACGCGCTGAATGGCGCTGCGGGGAAAAAACTGGCTGCGGCTGCAGAACAAAAAGAAAAAATGAAGCTTTATCCGGTTGATGTATTAGTTTTGAATCGCAGCGAAAACATGATTCAGGTTCGAAACGGTAATGTGATTTATACTTTAGGATCCGGCGAAGTCTTACGTTTGCCAAGCAATAATTATGGCAGCGTGCCACTGTTCGTCACGAGTATGTATGACGGCAAGGTTCTGGTGAACCAGGAAGTCTGTAATCGCGCGATTGTTATAACAAGAGGTAATTACAGCTATACACGCGGTTATCTTGATAACGCAGATTGTTACAAAAAGTAAGCGACTAAAATCCCGCGGCATTATGCCGTGGGATTAATATAATTAAACGAGGTGTGGATATGTTAAAACAGTTACCGTTGGCAAGTTTAGTTTTGACAGGAGTGCTGATACTTTCAGGATGTAATATTGACGAATCATTTTCAACTGATAGCGCGCCTACTTACACGACTACGACTAGTCAGGTAACGACGGTGAACCCATCAGTTGGGAGGTCTGCCTCTCCCACTCGATACGGTAGTATCAACAACTCGAGTAACGTGGTAACCACCAACCAGCAAACAACCACAATGACAACTACGCAGCCAACACGCGTCGTAACTGTCACGCCACCACCTTCCGCAACAGTAGTAGAGTCTGAGCCAGATTCAGAAACAGAAGTTCGTTCCACGCCATCTGATGTGATCAGCACAAACAATGGCGGATATGCAGGAATAGGCACGGCGGTTATACCTGTAGATAGTTCAAGGTAAGCGCGTTTAGTCTGGGCTCACTAAACCACCGTGACTTTCGTCTTCACCGAAGATGAAATAAAACACGTATCATGTGCTTTCTTGTAAAGCTCATCCAAAGTGGCCGCGTCTGGTTTGGTGTCTTGAAAAGTAATATCAGGTTTAATCGTGACTTCTGTTATAGCCATCTTGCCTTCGGCGTTTTTAGCGAGTGTGCCGGTCGCGGTGGCGCTGTACTCGTCAACGGTTAAGTCTTTCATTGCGGCTAAATATAAAAAGGTCAGCATGAAGCAACTGGAAATAGAGGACGTAAATAATTCTTCTGGATTGGCTAACTCCGCTTTGCCCAAAAATTCCGGTGCGGCGCTGCCTTTGATGGAGTCGCCGCCACCAAATTGCACGGTATATGTGCGGTCGTAGGTTTTGGCGGTGAAAGGAAGGTCATTGCGTTTCCAGTTAATGGTGGCAGTGTATTGCATATCATGTCCTTATCTGTTGAATGGAATCATCATAGCAATGTATCCGTATGTTTCTCAAGGGCATTTGAAATTATATGCGTAAATAGTTATATTGAAAAAATAAGAAATTTTAAAAAAGTAGTATGGTTAATAAACGAAGGGGGGAGAGGGCTATGGGTCACCTATGGTTACGCGCTGAACATAAAAAGTCAGAATTACGTACGCCGTTGATTCCGTCACATGCGAAATTATTGCTCAACGAGGGACATAGAGTAACAATTGAGCAAAGCAGTAAGCGAATTTTCCCGGTGCAGGCCTATTATGATGCTGGCTGCGATATTGTGCCAGAAGGAATCTGGAAGCAGGCGCCACGAGATACCTATATTTTAGGCCTTAAGAATTTACCGGAAAGCGCCGAACCGCTCGCACATAAACATATATATTTTGCGCACGCCTATAAAGGGCAGTCGCAAGCGAGAAGTTTATTGCAGCGTTTTATACATGGTGGCGGAACATTGTATGACTTGGAATATCTGGTTGATGATCAAGGCAAACGCGTGGCGGCATTTGGTTTTTATGCGGGCATTGTAGGCGCTGCGCTTTCAGTTATTTTGTGGTGCTACAAAATGCTGGGTGAAAAGCCACCATACAAAATAGATTATCCTTGCAGTAGTTATCATCATCTCCTGGCACAAGCAAAATCGCTGATCGCATTAGTTGGCAGAAAACCATCGGTGCTGATAATAGGCGCGCGTGGCCGATGTGGAACGGGTGCGACGCAATTTCTCAGAGAGGTTGATTTAAAACCATTGTTGTGGGGACGCAAAGAAACAACATCCGTTACGATGAGTCATGAAATGTTGTCGCATGATATTTTGCTGAATTGCATATTTGTGGATGAAACGACTTCGCCATTTTTAACGAGTCAGGATTTTGTGTTTAATCGCGCGTTGTCTGTGATTGGCGATATCAGTTGTGAGCCAGATCACGAATGTAATCCATTACCATTTTATACTAAAACCACTTCATTCGATAATCCCACGCTGCGTGTCTGGGAAAAAAATCAGACGGTCGATTTAATCTCGATAGATAATTTACCGACCTTTTTGCCTTTGGAGGCCAGCGCACATTTTTCGGGCCAGTTAATCACTCATTTGAGTAGAGTATTAAAAAATGACGCGGCTGATGCGATATGGCGCGGAGCAGAAAGCAGATTTAACCGGGTTGTCGACGAATATTTTCCTGCATTAACGAGAAAAATCATATGAATTCAATTTACAATAAAACAATTATCGTTATTGTGAGTGCCTTTTCCAGTGGTGCAATGCTCTCAAGATTATTTCATGGAAGGGGTTACCCATGTGTGCATGTGACAACGCGTCGTGAATGGGAAATAAAACGCTTACAAACGTATTTTGATGCTGATTCGTTTATAAAAAATTATGTCCTTAACGGCGAGGAAGATATAGCTTTCGTAGTTGATGAGTTAAAAAAATTTAACGTAAAAGCAATATTGCCGGGATGTGAGTCGGGTGTGCGTTTAGCTGATACTCTTTGTCAGTATTTTTCGGTGCCAAAAAATGATTATCACTTGATCGATGCAAGACGAAATAAATATCATATGATTGACGCAATAAAAAAATGCCATCTTTTGTGCGCAGAGCAATTCAAGTCAGATAATTTAGCCGCTGTTTTGGAGTGGTATAAAAATCACGGGAAAGTACGTGTTGTTGTCAAGCCACTTTCCAGTAGCTCATCTGATAGTGTGTTTTATTGTCACAATGAGGCTGAGATTCAACAAGCATTTCAGGCTATTCATAATCAGCTAGATATGTATAACAATCAAAACAGCGAGGTGTTGATACAGGAGTTTTTGGCCGGCGACGAATTTATCGTGAATACGGTTTCGCGAGATGGGGTGCATTATGTGACGGACATTTGGCAAGGTTTTAGCGAAAACATCGACATGGTTTCAAATGATAGTTATGCTGATTTGGTTCATCGCGAGACATTAATTCATCAACAGTTAAGTTCTTATACAATGAAAGTTCTGGATGCGTTAGCAATAAAAAATGGCGCGGCTCATAGCGAGATAAGAATGACATCAAAAGGACCATGTCTAATTGAAACAGGCGCGCGGTTAGCGGGTAAAGTAAATTTTGCTTCGATAGAGTCAATCTATGGCTATAGTCAACTTTCTTTAACGGTTGAAGCGATGATTGAACCTGAGCTTTTTAAAAAACGTCCGATAGCAGTCTCATCCCCAACAAGATATGCGCGTTACGTATATTTTTTCTCTAATGTGGAAGGCGATATTGTTTGCGAGCCTGACTTGTCTGCCATGCTTGCAATCGATGGTGTGGAGAGTGTTACCTTTTCACTAGCCAAGGGTGATAAATTACGACGAACATCAAAGTCGTATAGAAGTCCGCGGCCAGGTTATGCTTATCTCATAGCCGATACGCAAGAACAACTTGAGCGTGATTATGCAGCGTTGCGGCTGGTGGAGCAAAAATTATATTCAAGTATTCTCGATGATTAACGATGTTGTCAGGGCGGGTTGTTTGGCAAAATAATAATATAAGCCTAAAACAAATAGTACGCTCGCCAATAAAATCATCGCATCTGTTGTGCCGAAATGTTCTACTAGATGTCCACTCAAATAGGCGCCTATCGCTTGAGCCGCGGCAAAACTGGCGAAATAAATTCCTACTAATCTAGAGCGAATCTGGTTGGGAAAGTCAGCTTGTAACGTACCATTAAATGTAGACACGGCCATTGACCATGCCCAGCCAAAAAAGAGCATATCAATAATCAAGTAACTAAAACTGTGAAGTTGGCTAAGTCCAATGATAGTAAATGCTGTAACAAGCATTGATATAGTCGTCATCATGTGATCCGATACTGCCAAACGCAGCCGATGAATAAGGCTCGCGTTGATCACGGCGCCAATCCCAATCGCGCCAGTGATTAATCCAAGATCGTGATCGCTCATTTTGTTGTGAATAATAACCATATAAGGTAGTAAGGCATAAACAGATGAGGCGAGCGTAAAATACCAGATCGATTTGCAAATAATAAACCGGAACAGCGCAAGTTCTTTAAGAAAGAACCAGCCATCCGTGAAGCCTTTTGTCAGTAAATTAAAAGAAAAGGGATGTTTACTCTTTGTATCAGACGACACTTTGGCGCGAAAAACAAAAATAATGGCGAGAAACGAAATGGCGTTCACGGTAAATAAGCAGGCAGGGCCTAGACTCGCGTAGCAAAATCCCGCGATCGCAGGGCCGATGCTGCGTGAAAAATTAAAACTTAAATTAGCCAGCACCGCGGCTTGTTTCACCTCGGCTGTTGGCAGGATGGTGGAAATGATTGCTTGAGAAGCTGGCTGGTTGATAGCTAATCCAGTGCTAAGTAAAAACAAACTGCTTAACAACACCCAGTCAGTCATGTAGCCAGCATAAGTGGCGATCGCCATTAAGAAAGCGATCATTGACATAAAGCTATAGGTATAAATGACAATGGTTCTTCTGTCATAAAAATCGCCTAATACACCGCCCGGAATGGCGAATAGCAAGATGGGTAACATCGCGGCTACTTGCACAAGCGCAATTATCGTGACAGAAGAGTTTAGTTTCGCCATCAGCAAGGAAGCGGTGACGGTATGAATCCATGTGCCGATATTCGAGCATAACGCCGCCAGCCAGATGCTGCGGTAGATGGGATGTTTTAGTGGTGAGTAGAACATGGAATATCTCGTGTAGCCCGGGT
>DAIDIB010000107.1 GCA_027459575.1 Gammaproteobacteria bacterium
CGTCATACCAGCTTGCTTGGCAAGGGGTAATCTTAGATCATTTGTTAATATGCCGTGTGTAGATGAATTCGTCCAAAGAACGATATCGATTTTGCCCTGTTCTGACCACGCTAAAGCACTTAAGAATTGCATCAAGAAGGTCTTACCTTCTTTTAAGGTATGATCTTTAGTAATAACAGCAGCTGCGGCGTGTAAAGCTTTAGTTGCTGGCAGCAATAACACCTTACGTCCACGATAGACCAGCATAACTTTCTTTTGTGGCCATCCAAAACCCTGATCTACATTAGCTAACAACCATTGCCCTTGTTCTTTACTAAAGACAGTGGCTTCTTTTCCAAAGTGGATGGGAATGTAATTAGATTGTGGGTGTAGATCACTCAACTTTACTTCATTCCTTGAATATTCGTTATTACTTGATATATTTAATCGTATTACATTCAACGTTTGACGTCAAATTATCATTATGTAATGACTCATGAACTGATAATGACCATTATCAGAACTATATTGATATGAAAATGGAGGATGTTATTGTCATTTGCCAAAGAGTAATTCAGCGTGACAAAGTTGAGTTCAGCTATTAAAGATATTTTTGAATAATGATAGGATTCTTCTTACTCGAGTTTGGCCAATTATGCTGCTCGTGTAAGCTGATCTAGCAGGCCCTCCCACTGTTCAGGCTTAATTTTCAGGTACTCACCGTCAAACCCTGAGTCGTTAAAATAGTTTTCAGCCCAGATACTGCGCCTAATGAATGCAAGAATATCAGAGAAGGTCGCTTCGGATTTCTTGTTGTACCAGGCAGTCGATAAAATAGGTAAGGTTTGGTTTTTTAGCATTTCCATCGCGAACAGACATACCAATGAAAAGACTGCCATCAGGCAAGGGGTAGTTCTAGCAATTGCCTTATCTGACCACTGCCTTTGTGTTTCAATATCAAGGTGTGCACGTGCTTCTTCAAATGTCACCTCTATGTTCCAGCGTAGAACAAACCAGTTAATGATTTGATTGGGCGAGACGCTCAAATCTGTGCTAAAGAATGCTTCTGCCTGATCTTTGTTGGGATCAATCACTAAGACCCAACGGATGGGTAGCGGCTTTTCACCTGACGAGTACCAGAGATGAATGCCGGATAGAAGACGAACGGTTTTCTTTTCATTGCCATACCAACTGATCTCCATCTCTTGCCATGCTTGTGTGCTATCTATAGCTAACTGTTTTAAGGATGTAAATCTTTTGCCCTTTTCACGACGACGCCCGCGTCGCCCCTTGATAGGCGATGGCGGTAGTTCGTAAAGTGCTGCGTCCAAGCGCAACCGAGAAATCAGGGTGACATTTTGTTTAACGCAAGCATGGCCTAATCGAACACAGGCAAAACCACCATCACCAATGAGGATAAAAGAACGTCTCAGCCAGCGTGAGATGATACGCATAGCGATGATTGTCCAGTCTATGCTGGTTTTATGTCGCTTGCCACGCGATTCATTGCATTTTTTTGATGGTGCCAATATTGTCATAAACGGCAAGCTCCAAGATCTCTGGCACCATGGCAGCGATACAATTAACATCAGGCATACCCACTTCAAGCCATAACACGTGATGACCACATCCTCTGTTGATCGGCAAGCATCACGATAACATCCTTTTGCTCTGATTTTCTTTCCATTGCGGCGTTCAATCGTGTCATCAACAACGACAAGCAATGGGAAGGAAGGTGGAAGTAATTGCACCAATAATCCTAACAGGATTTTAGCGCCCGTCAGGCTGTTCCATTTGGCCCTGTTAAGCGTTCGATGATACTTTTCAAATCGCTTCTCGTGTGACAAGCCCATCACTCGTAAAATGGAGCTGACACGCCGTATGCCTTGGCATAAGATAGCACCCGTTAAAAGTACCTGGATGTGCTGCCATGTTGGCGAGGTAAACATGACCCTGAACGCATTAAAAACAGTGGTGATTCCTCGTGGCAATGATGGCATAGAAAATCCCTATCTATGGAAAAAATGATGGAAACCATAACGGTTCATGCCTTGTTTGGCAAAACAGTTTTGCAGGATATTGCTATTGATAAGCTGCATAGCGGTACGTATCAGCCGCGTGATGCGTTTCCCGAAGAAGGTATTTCATCGCTTGCAAAGACTATCGAGCAGTTGGGTGTGCTGGAACCGCTCATTATCCGACAGTCCATGCAAAAGCCTGGTCATTATGAAATTATCGCGGGAGAAAGACGTTTCCGAGCGGCACAACTGGCTGGTTTATCGGTTGTTCCCTGTCTTCTCAGCAATTATTCCAATGAGCAGACAGCGCAGATTGCGCTCATTGAAAATACCTGCCGTGAAGCATTGAATCCTATTGCAGAAGCGCTGGCGATGCAGCGGCTGGCGGCTGAGTTTCATTATACTCATGAAGAAATTGGCCTGTTGTTAGGTATAAGCCGGGCCCAAGTCACTAATTTATTGCGTTTGTTAAATCTGGATGTGCATATCCAGCACTGGCTGAAACAAGGGCACTTAAGCGAAGGGCATGGCAAGTTGCTCGCGGGCTTGCCGCTTGAGAAACAATACTGGTTTGCCTACGAAGCGATCCAAAAGGAATGGTCAGTTGGCGTATTAGATGATGCGATAAAAGCGATGGACTGTAAGAAGCGTGAAGCCAGACAATCATCAGCACTTGCATCACCATTGGAGAAGCAGCTGACAGACCAGTTTGGTTTTCCGATGCGGGTCAAAATCAATAAAAATGAAACTGGCTATTTTCGCATTCCTTTTCACAGCAGCGAACACATGCGAACTATACTGGAGAAATTAGGTTGCTACTCTTCTGCTTTAGATGCGCAGGAATAGCATGAGACGCTGGGATAGACTGCAAATGCTGGAAATTGGGCACAAGCTTTTTGCAAAAATCCATAAGCGCAAGTACCATTCACATCATAATAATGAAATTCATTATATGGCGCGTGAGATAGAAGAATGGCTACCACAAGGCATACAATCCATGATAGAGGGTCGCTATACGCCGCGCTGTCTAAAACGTTATTATTTTCAGGATGAAATGGTTGATCAGTTGCACTTATCAGATCGCGTATTCCAGCACATTCTTCTCAAACAACTGAAACCAACATTTAAACATGTGATGAATCAAAACTGTTATCACCTTAATGGTCCTACCGGCGTAAAATATGCAACGCAGCGCATCAAGCAAGTACTGCAGGAAGACAAACCAAAATATCTAATACGTGCCGACATAAAATCTTTTTATAAATCCATACCGCATTTTAAATTGGTTCAGGATATTAAAAAATATTATGACGATCCGAAAGTTCAGGCGATGCTTGAGAACATCATCACTAATCCCATTGATACACCTAGAGGGTATAAAAATCCTGGGCACGGAATTGCGCTGCGCGGACCGCTTTCACAATTCTTTAGCGGCATTTATCTCAAACCGTTAGATGATGCATTTGACCAAGCGGATGTGACGTATCTGCGCTATCAAGATGATATTCTCATCCTCTGTAAAACTAAACGCCAGATGAACCGTTGTCGGCGGCGCATGATGGAAGTATTACAAGAAAGACATTTGAGCCTGTCGCGCAAGAAATCGCGCATGGGTTGCATCAACGGGGGCTTTCATTTCCTCGGCATAGACTATCTTCCGACACAAACGGAAGATAATACCAACGTGACACATGCAAATGATGATTCAATTACTCACTCCACAACTGTTCATTACTTGTACGAATATGGGGGGGGGTAAGACGATATCTGAACATCAACAGCATGAGCCAGTTCGCATTGTTCCACATCCAAGGACACTGCGGAAAGCGCGCGAGCAAGTTAAGCATATGGTGATTGATGGGACTTCTTCCCGCCGGATCAGACATTATCTTCATCGCTGGGTTGCGTGGTGGGTAAACACTTCAGAAACTTGGCAATACCAGGAACTTTTGCAATGGTTTATTGATGTCTGTTGGCCGGTGCACGTGTTCGATTATGCGACCGGCCTGTACCAACTTCACATCAACAAATTACGCACCGAGACGTTTTCTCTCGTGGGCGTGGCTGCATAAGTTTCTCCAAGTTTGAAGTTTTTGCTCGACATAAGTTTTGCAACGGCACGCACACACCCCCCAGCGGCCACGACCGCGCCGGCCCCCAAATATTATATCCACGCAAGAACCAGAAAGAAGAAAATCACAGGAATCCGCGCGTAACAACTGATTAAAATTATGTCCATCGCGCGTCGTGCTACTGCGTTTAAATTTTTCTCCTTTATCTTGAAGATAATACAACCCCTGAGCAAATCTCTGCTTATCATTTGTTGCCGCATACTCCAATACAATCGGAAAGACCGCATCTTCATATAAAGCACATTTTTTGTAATCATAATTCCATTGTCTTGCCGCCTGGAGATAGGCTTCGCACACTTCCTGTAATATTTCCAAACGAAAGCGCCTGCCACTCTCGATTACCTTTGGCTGACTGGCAATAAATTCTTCTATAAATGTTGCTATGGCTATTTGGGCTGCCTCACTCAATACCCATTTGTTAGTAGCTGCATCGCGCCCATTGTTAAATTGTTCGTTCGTGATCACTTGTACAATCGTCGCTAGACGGTTCTTTCTTACTTCTTTGCTTTCCTTATCCTCATCTTTTTCCTCTCCAAATTTTTCTTCAAGTTGCTTGCGTATTTCTTCTCTTCCAGCATCGACGCTCCCGCACACAGCCTCAAAATACTGCTCTAGCATCAAGCACATCTCATCATCACCTTCACAATAGGCTGCTTGTAAAGGGGTCATCCCCACTATTATTTGTTGTGTATCTGGGTTAACTATTTTTTCGATGGAACGTAATAACAAACGAGGATTCGCTTTTACCATCGCTTCTGCTTTGACAATATCTGCGTCCTCGATATATTTTCCTAGCTGATTTGGCGCTCGGTTTTCTAGTTCTTCCCGGAAAAAACCAAATTGGCCCCCAAATTGCCTGCATGTGTTGGCCAAGGTAGCCATGATTTTAGTTTTTTCATTATAAGGTGCTTGATTGACTATCTCATAATCTAGTTCTATTGGTAAATCTAGTAGTGATAAAGATCCTTCTTCTAGTTCCATTTTATCTCTGCTCGTTTTCATGTGCGCCTCGTTATGTATTTCTAGAATCGTTATTACAATAAATGATCATTTTTATAGACATTCCGGACCGGATGCAAGTGACTTATGGCGACCTTCGGTAACAGTTTATTTTGGCGCAATAGGGGTATAACCTTTTGACTATTAGATTATTGTTCCATCGTGGAACGCTAGATCAATTAATGGACGCTCGGAAAATGGCCAAAGTCGAGTTCTTAGTGATGTGTTTTTTAAATTGCACTTGCTTTAATGCAGGTATGATATGAGATGGGCATAAATAAGCACTTCCCTCAATGTTATGCTCAGTCACAGTAATCCAGGCTCTTGCTTTGTCCGGCCCTCGTATGCTTTTTTCAACTAATTGGTGTTGCTTGAACACAACCACATTTGCACCTACTAGAAAGTTAGTTGAACCAGCTGGTTCAAATTGGAAGCGGTGGTTGAGTTACCGCCTTATCATTATGGTGCAATCTTTATTCGTAAAGAAAAGGAATAAACATCGTCAGTTATGTGAAT
>DAIDIB010000108.1 GCA_027459575.1 Gammaproteobacteria bacterium
TGAACTGGATCCCGGCTTTCGCCGGGACGACGTTATTTAATTTTCCCAGTAGGAATCGCCTTAACATCCTCGGGGATTTTTCGCAATGATAAATTCATATCAGAAATTTGGCGATCAATTGAAACGCGCGAGGGTTTTTCCATTTCCTTGCGTACTTTTTTGATATCATCGCTTGTTGGCAGATATTCATCGGGTTTGACTAGATTGGTGTAGGGCAGGTTTAGCAGTTGGCAATAAGCAATAGCATAACGCACATATTTTTCCGGATAGTCACCCTGTATCAATACATGTTTTTCATCCATTGGATTAGTATGACGAAAATTATCAATCTCGCTCATCGCCCATTCCAGATACCCTTTGGTGCCAAAACGGCTAAGTTGCGCGGGATCGAAATAACTTTCCAGTTTGTAAACATTATCACGCATCAACTGCACGGATTTGACCGTTGTTGTTTTAGCAAATACCCCAACGCCTGTCGTAATATCGCTAAAATTAACTCGTGCCTTGTCATGCACAAAATCATCAGTGGTATTCAGGGGTGCTGTATCTGACAAGTCTCCCAGATATTGAGCGGCTGGCGCGTCTTGCGCAAGTACCTTGGCTACCTCGGCGTCTAACTGATCGGGAGATGCAGCGCTCACCACTTGTGAACGCTGAGAGAAATACAAGACAGAGTCGGGCGTATAAGTTTTTTTGGTATCCAGCTCTGTTTTTGCTGTTTCCAGTCTTGTCTGCATGTCTGTCAGTTTATGCTGATAGGATGCGATGGTCTGATGGCTGGCATCATCTTCCCATAATTTTATATCAAATCCCTGTAGACGATATTGCAAATGTGTGCATGTAGCCAATGCCTTGTCTACTGCTTTAATATCCGCACGTGAAGCTAGCATATGCTTCGCGATGCCGAGAAACTTGTTGACCGCTTTGGTATAGCTTTGTAATTTTGGCTCTCTCAATTTAGCCAGATTAATATGAATTTCGTGATGAAAGGCATTCATGATGGGATTAACAATCGTTGCCTTTGCTTTTTTCTCAGCGTCCGAAGGATGTTTTTTGGGAGCGTAATTGCTAATTTGTACGGCGTACTCACGCAAAGTATCTTCATATTTTCCTTCTGTCGGGTGCGCATGAGTTGAGCGTATCTCGCCAGCAGCGGCATATAAGGTGTTTAAAATAATCTGAATCTGTTTGATATCGTTACCAACACCGTTATCGGCAAGTTCTTTTAATCGTCGTTGAGCCGTGCTAAACACAGCTTTTTTTGTTGCCCCCATGCTTTTGTTGCTATGAAATAATTTGGCAATTTCTGATCGCTGGATGTATTCATCCATTTTCCTGGCTAAGCGTTCAGCCAATGTTTCATCCATCTGATCTAAAGAGTCAGCGATAGTTGCTAATTTATAAGCAAAGTCGCCGCCTTTATTATGTTGTAGCGCAATCGCCTCATCGGCTAACGTCTTTTTTATTTCAGTTATCTTGTTACTTTCGGTTTTTGGTCCAATAAGAATTGCATGCACTCTATCTTGCAAGTTTTGTGCGCGTGTTTTGCTGACTGAATCATCATGATTCACAACAACAGCACCGACTGCTTCAACCACGCCCTCCCAAATTTGTCGCAAGTCGCTAGTGGTGGTATAAAATATATCTGCGTTCAGGAACACACCTTGAGGATTGGCGGGAGCAGCTGCGGGATCAATGCCCGCACGCTCTAACATAAACTGTTTTAATTCTGCATCGGCATTTAGGTCCGCTAATTCCTTTTGTAACGCTGCGTTGCTTACCTTGCCGATGTTATATTGAAAATAGTAATCGAAAACAGCGGGAAAATGTTGTTTGAATAACAACATATGTTCTCTATCTTGAAAACAATTCGTGCCATGTAAAATGTAATCAACTTTCCTGTCGATAAATTCGCGGTCGGCTCTGATAGGTACATGGGTTTTTTTCTTTGCCACCGCGTCTAAATACGCCTGCTCATTAATACTCATTCGTGTATAAGAGGCTAAACGTTCTTTGTCGCTCAAAGCTTTTGCTGGGGCTTGTATATAATCGAGCTTATCCGGCTTATCTATCACATAAGGAGGAAGTTTATTATGCTTCAATCGCAATTTGTTGAGTTTGGCAAATCGACGTAATTCATCCCAAAGCAAGCGAGGTGATTCAACTATTGGGTTGCCGCTATCAGGATCATCGCCAAAACCGTGCGCGAAACCATGATTACCACGATAAATATAATATTTTAATCTGGTTTTTTGCGGATCTTGCACTACAAGATGGGAGCGATTTTGTGTTTCCAGAATTATTTGTCGCTCATCTTGCATCAAGATAGCGCGATATTCTTTTACATTCGGTGGAATAATGCGGGCTTTTTTGGCGCCTTGTCTGCCTGTGCCTGGTACAGGATCGATTGCGAAAATATTTACTTTAACCGCATCACCGTACAAGGCATAAAGAATATTGGCGGTACGCAAGCAATTATCAGCGCCGCGACTAAAACCAAACATATCAATGACGAGCGGCGATTTGCCTGCTTTTAACATTTCAGCAACAATAGAGCGTGCTTCCAGTATGGCATCATCACCGCCTGCGCCCGTGATGTTAGCGTTCAGGGCTGTGATTTGCTGATCTTCGGGCTTTAAAGTTTTTTCTACGGTAATTTTGCCTGTAGCGGGATTGAAAGCAGTACGAACAGTGTAGTTGCCCAACATGGGGTGTGCCGGATGTTTATTCACACCGCCAGGGCCATCGATTAAATGCACGGATTGTTTGGCGTCCACTTCCAGGGAATCGACCAGTGAGGTTAGAACATCTTGAAAGGTATCTCGGTGTTGCCCGGTGCCTAACATCCCGAGAACTAATTTATATTCTCTGCCACCCATATCGCTTCTCGTTTAATTATAACTCTTATCCTTATGATTATAGCCTATTTTTCTTAGCATAAGATTAAGAGCCCGCAGGTCTATGTTTCTTATCGGGAAGCTTGCATCTGATTGGTTTACAGGGTATCTTTAGCACCCTGATTTTATTAGTAAACTACAGGCACGTAGCTCAGTGGTAGAGCACCACCTTGACATGGTGGTGGTCGGTGGTTCGATCCCACTCGTGCCTAATGGATTGATTATGCCAGTGATCACATTACCTGATGGAACCACAAAAACATTTGATTCGCCCGTAACGGTGGCGCAGGTCGCGGCCAGCATTGGCGCGGGTCTGGCCAAGGCTGCTATCGCTGGTAAAGTGAACGACAAGCTGGTCGATACTTTTTACACTATTAATGATGATGCCAACCTTCGCATCATCACCGATCGTGATCCTGAAGGCCTGGAAATTATCCGTCACTCGACCGCGCATTTGCTCGCGCATGCTGTAAAAACCTTATATCCCACCGCGCAAGTAACCATTGGTCCTGTGATCGAAAATGGTTTTTACTACGATTTTGCTTTCAGTCACACCTTTACCACAGAAGACCTGGCGAAGATCGAAGCAAAAATGCAGGAGATCGTCGAGCAAAATTATCAAGTATCGCGCAAAGAAGTGAGCCGCGATGAAGCGATCAAATACTTTCGCAGCATTGGCGAAGAATATAAAGTCCGTATTATCGAAGATATTTCGGCAGATGAGCAACTTTCCATTTATCAGCAGGGCGATTTCGCTGATTTATGTCGTGGTCCACACGTGCCAAGCACGGGTATGCTAAAAGCATTTAAACTGACAAAAGTGTCGGGTGCTTACTGGCGTGGTGATTCTAAAAATGAAATGCTGCAGCGTGTGTATGGTACCGCGTGGAAAGATAAAAAAGCGCTGGAAGAATACTTAAAGCAGCAAGAAGAAATTGAAAAACGCGATCACCGCAAGATCGCGAAAAATATGGATCTGTTTCATTTTCAGGATATTGCGGCTGGTATGGTGTTCTGGCATGAAAATGGTTGGGCTATTTACCAGCAAGTGAAGCAATATATTTCTGATCGTATTGCGGAGGATGGCTACCAACAAGTCGCTACTCCACAAATTGTTGATCTTGATCTTTGGCGTCGATCTGGTCATTGGGATATGTTTGGTGAAGAAATGTTTACGGTGGAATCAGACAATCGTCAGTATGCCGTAAAGCCTATGAATTGCCCTTGTCATGTTCAAATCTTTAATCAAGGATTGCGTAGTTATCGTGATTTGCCTATTCGATTGGCCGAGTTTGGTTATTTGCATCGTAATGAATTATCTGGAGCGATGCATGGCTTAATGCGTGTTAGACAAATGGTACAAGATGATGCCCATATTTTTTGCGCAGAAGATCAAATACAAGAGGAATCCGCTCGCTTTATTCGCTTGTTGATCGACGTATATAAAGACTTTGGTTTTAATGAGATCATTGTTCGGCTTGCCACCCGTCCTGATAAACGTTTAGGAACAGACGCGCTTTGGGACCAAACAGAAGGTGCCTTGGCAGCCGCCCTTAAAAGCTCCGGATTAACATTTGAATACCGACCAGGCGAGGGTGCTTTTTATGGCCCCAAAGTTGAATTTCACCTGAAAGATAGCATTGGTCGTACGTGGCAGTGCGGCACCCTGCAATTAGATTATGCGATGCCAGGCCGATTGGATGCCTATTATATAGCCGAAGATGGCAGTAAAAAGGTGCCTGTGATGCTGCATCGTGCTATTCTTGGTTCCCTTGAGCGGTTTTTAGGAATATTGATCGAGCATTATGCGGGTAAATTCCCGGTCTGGCTGGCCCCTGTACAAGCTGTTATCATGAATATTACCGACAAACAGGCCTCGTATGTAGAGGAAATAAGCCGAGAATTGAAAAAACATGGGCTTAGAGTCAAATCGGACTTGAGAAATGAGAAGATCGGCTTTAAAATCCGCGAGCATACCCTTGAAAATGTTCCGTACCTGCTGGTGGCTGGGGATAGAGAGGTTGAGAACCGTACCCTTTCCGTCAGGACGCAGGATGGGAAAGATTTGGGTGTGATGCCTGTCGATAAGTATCTTGAGCTGGTAAAAGCCGAGATTCAACGACGGGGTAGGGTAGAAACTTAGGAGGGCGTTAGTATTAGTACAGAAAAAAAACCCCGGGTAAATGATGAAATACGAGTCCCAGAGGTTAGATTAATAGACGCCGAAGGCGGTCAGTTGGGTGTCGTTTCCACGCACGAAGCAAGAAGAATGTGCGAGGAAGCGGGTCTTGATCTGGTGGAAGTATCCCCAGATGCCAAACCACCTGTATGTCGCATCATGGATTTCGGTAAGTACAAGTTTCAAATGAGCAAGCGCAAAGCCGCTGCCAGAAAGAAGCAGAAACAAGTACAGATTAAAGAAATAAAAATACGCCCGGGAACAGAAGAAGCTGATTACCAGGTCAAACTGCGCAACATTATGAAGTTTTTGGAGCAGGGTGATAAAGCGAAAGTGACAGTACGCTTCCGCGGCCGTGAAATGGCTCACCCAGAACTGGGTATGCAGTTGTTACAACGCATGCTGGCTGAGATCGGTGAGGGTGCGAGTGTTGAACAGCACCCGAAATTTGAAGGCCGACAGATCGTGATGGTGCTGGGGCCAAAGAAGAAATAATGTAGCCCGGGTGCGTTTTTTGCACCCGGGAACG
>DAIDIB010000109.1 GCA_027459575.1 Gammaproteobacteria bacterium
CACGTCACGCACCTCTATCAACACCTGTTCGTAATCTTGTGGGTCAGTCACCACACCCACCCAGGCAAAATTTTTCGCCGCAGCGCGCACCATGGTTGGGCCGCCGATATCAATATATTCGACCACCTTTTCCCACGGCATATCTTGACTGACCGCCTTGGTAAATGGATAAAAATTGACTACCACCAGATCGATCCAGGGGATTTGATGCTTGGCCGCTTCCCCAGCATGCACATCGCGACGCCCCAGAATACCGCCATGAATCGTTGGGTGCAGGGTTTTAACCCTGCCATCCAACATGGAAGGTAATTGAGTCAATTCATCCACCTGACGATGCACCACCCCTGCCTCACGCAGCGCTTGGCTTGTGCCGCCGGTTGAGATAATCTCAATACCGAGGCTCGCTAACTGTTTGGCAAAATTAGCAATATTGGTTTTATCAGACACAGAAAGTAAGGCGCGCTTAATAGGTGTATGAGTCATCGTCAAAGCAGTCTTAATCAAGGATTTTTATGAGAAAGATAAACTACCGCATTTTAGGTCTTTTTTCATTTATTATTTTCTCCTGGGGCCTTGGTTGGCCGGCCAATAAAGTGGGTCTGGATTATATGTCACCACACTGGTACACCGCCGCTCGCATGGTGACTGGCACCCTGACGATGATGGCTTTCGTGATCGCCATTGGTAAATTTTCGCTGCCTAAATGGCGCGATATGCCGTTGATTTGCATTATTGGTTTATTACAAATCAGTTTATATATGTTATTCGCCAATATCGGCATGGCTTACCTGCCTGCCGGTCGCGCTTCGCTCATCGGCTATACGACACCACTCTGGATCATGCCAATCGCCATTATCTTCTTTAAAGAAGACGCTGGCTGGATGAAGTGGATGGGATTCATGCTGGGCGTAAGTGGCTTGTTGGTGTTACTTAGCCCCTGGGACATGGATTGGACCGATGGCAATGTTATTTTCGGCAGCGCGATGTTATTACTGGCCTCTTTCTGCTGGGCGATTTCAATTTTATGCGCGCGCTATATGCAATGGAACAAATCGCCGCTTGAATTAATTCCATGGCAACTATTAGTGGGTACGATTCCTGTCATTATTTATGCCATGATTAAAGAACCTGTTATCAGCATTACCTGGAGCACCCCGTTAATTCTTTCGCTGGTGTATACGGGTATTTTAGTGACGGGTCTTTCTTATTGGAGCGGCGTGGTGATTAACAAAGAATTACCGACAACCATTGTTTCAATTGGCTTCCTACTCGTTCCTGTTTTCAGCTTAGCCATCTCTGCTGTTTTCATGCATGAAGTAATCAGCGCCGCAACGATGACTGCCATGGTGATGATTATGGCGGGATTGATTTGTGTGGTAGTCTAAATTTGAATGGATTCCCGCTTGCGCGGGAATGACCCTCTCACTTACACTGGTTTGACCGCTTATTTAAACAAAGAGGTCAGCACGGATGCAAAGTGGGCCGCGAGAAGAAAAATCTTTCAAAGAAAGACTTGATATTATCAAATTTCATCCTGATCTCATTCCCGATCATTTTATAGATCACTACGTCACACATGACATCATGATATGGCCCATTGAAGTAACCGGAAAATCGGGTGGCAAGTTTATTATGGATCATAGTAGCTTAATGAAATTTTCTCTTGTAAAGCTACAGGAATGGGACAAGAAAACCCAAAGCGGCTCGATATATTATGATGCGGTAGCCAATCCGGGATTAGTGTCAATCGGTGGTGGTAATGAAGCAATGTATGAGTGGCGATTCTTGCCTGAATTACGTAAAGAAATTGAAGCCTGGGTGATACGAAAAGAAACGGAGTATCTGATAGCGGAAATAGAAGAAGATGCAAGAAAAAAAGAAGAAGAGGAAGCGCGTATCTTTTTAGAGAATTTAAGATTACAAAAACAAAAGTGCGAAGAAGAAAACGCGCGAATGTTGAAAAAAATCGAGGCTGATATCACCGAAACAAATCGAAAAATAGAAGCGTTGCTAGACCCTGAAAACGTTATGCCAGAAACTCAAAAAGAAACCGAGATAAGCAATCAATTATATCGCATGGATTTGCTGAACAAATCAAAAAGCAAATTACTGTTGGGCGAAAAATACTACGACTCGGCTGAAGTACTGGAATATGAAATAAAAAGATTACTTGATAAAAAAGAAACCGCCGCGCTAGTGGATGAAGAAATTCGAGACAGATATTTTAACCAGGAAGATCAGGAGGAGCTGGATCACTGTCTTAAACAACTGGATTTGCGCACTAAAAGAAGAATGCCTGGAGTGAGACATTATCGTCCTGGACTATTTCAGCTATTTCCCCTTCAGGAAGAAGCCAATGCGGGTATTCCAGTATTTTCCATTTTTAGATTAGGCAGAAATGGAGATGAGCATTAAGGCTTCCACAAGTGCCTCGCCTTCGAGTGCTTGTACGCGGACTTTTAATGTTTCTGGAGTGTCGCCTGTAGTTACATCACAAGTTTTTTGCAGGATAACTGGTCCCGCATCCACTACCGCCGTCACATAATGCACTGTACAACCGGTTTGTTTTTTTCCCGATGCGATCACAGCGCGATGCACGTCCATATCCATCATGCCGGCAAAATCAGGCAGCAACGAAGGATGCACGTTAATAATTTTTTGTCGCCAGATTTCGGTAAATTCGGCGGAAAGAATACGCATATAGCCCACTAGAACAATGACATCGACTTGATACTCGCGCAAAACCGCCGTCACTTTGCGCTCATAAGTTTCACGGTCATAACCTTTGGGATCTATAAATTGCGTGGGTAAATAATGTGAATTAGCCAAGGCTAAAATTCCTGCTTCAGCCTTGTTGCTAATAACAATACTGATTTCCGCCGATAATTTCCCGCTGTCGATCGCGTCTATAATCGGACGCATGGCTGTGCCGCGCGTCGAACCTAAAATAGCGACACGCATCAGGTGGCTCGCAGCCTGCGCATTTCATCCACGCGCTTGCGGATCAATTTATCTGTGCCAATATCATCGCGATGGAACAATGGACCACCAATGCCGGAAATTTCTCTTTCAGCAATTTCTTCTGCGGCGGAAATGCTATCCGCGACGCCAACGTAAGCCGCGGTGCGTGCACCGGTCGCGTAAATTTGGCCATCGATGGCGTTAACCGACGATAAATACAACTGTGCTTTGTTTTTTACCGCGCTGATATCAATAGGCATATCTGTTACTGGCGCGTCGGGATAACCATTTGGCACGGCGTATTTGCAGACAGTTGCGAGTGGCGCGAATTTAACATTTTCAGTGGATAAATTTCCTGTCACCATTGACTGGCACAATTCGACAAAATCAGATTCCAGAATTGTCAGCACATTTAACGCTTCTGGATCGCCAAAGCGCGCGTTGAATTCGATAACGTACACGCCTTTGCGGGTCACGATGAAACTACCGTATAACACACCGATATATTTATCAAATAGCTCGGCGCTTAGCGCGCGAAATACTTCTTCGTTGATTTTTTTGGCTTGCGTGACATCGCTTTCGGTGAGAAAAGGCAAGCTGTGATTGGCGTCGGAGTAGCTACCCATACCGCCGGTATTGGGTCCTTTGTCGTCGACGAAGGCGCGTTTGTGATCTTGTACGATGGGCATGGGAATTATATGCTCGCCATCGCAAAAGCTCATGAGTGAAAATTCCTGTCCGATGAGTTTTTCTTCGATTACGAGTGTTTGGCCGTGTTCTAATATTTCTCGACAATAGGCCATCGCTTCTTCAAAGCTATGCAGATGATCGCCGGCGACTTTCACGCCTTTGCCACTCATTAGACCATTCGCTTTCACGACATAACCATCTTGTCCCAGTTCTTTTAAATATTCCGCGATACCCGCCAGACTGTTGAATGTGCGGTAATGTGGCAAGCCTTTAATATGATATTTACGCATTAAATCACGCGCGTAAGATTTGCTGGTTTCTATTTGCGCGAGTTTTTGTTTTGGACCGATGACGGGGATGGAGGCGAGCCAGAAGGCGTCGGCTAGTCCTTTTTCCAGTGGCGCTTCGGGGCCGATAATGGCGAGGCTCACTTGCCATTCTTTTGCCATTTTTACCACGGCATCGACGTCTTTGATATTGCCGACGCGGTAGTGGTGGGTCATTTGTTTAATGCCGGGGTTGATGGTGGTGCCGTAGCAGAATATTTTGGGTTGTTGTTCGGATCGGTGTAGGGCGGCGGTGATGGCGTGCTCTCTGGCGCCGGAGCCGATAACTAATATATTCATTTTGCTTTTTTTCTCCGTTTCTTATCTATGTCATTCCCGCGAAAGCGGGAATCCATTCTCGGGTCAACTTCTTCGGTGATACGGTAACCACGGCCCGGTAGGTCTGTTTTTTTTCTCGCTGCGCTGCGAAAAAGAAACAGAGCCTCCCGGTCCGCCGTTCAATACCCGCCGCTATCGCGATATCTTACATCCGTTCTAATTGTCGGTTCCTTTGCAGATTTTCAATCTTTTCCTGGCTCATTTCCCCACACACATAATTGCCGTTCATGCATGCCATACAGGGATTTTCAATTTGCGTACTGCGGCGTGTAACCGCTTCGATCAAATCTTCTTGTGACTGGTACAGCAAAATATCAACGCCTAAATATTGCCGTATTTTTTCAACTGATTTATTCGCGCCGATCAACTCATCACGGGATGGCATATCGATGCCATAAAAACAGGGATGGGTAATGGGCGGGCAGGCGGAGACAAAATAAATTTCTTTAGCGTCAAATTCTTTGACCATTTTCACAATTTCGCGTGAAGTGGTGCCGCGTACGATGCTGTCATCTAAAATCAGGACTTTTTTGTTTTCAATTTCCGTACGCTGGGGTGTCAACTTATAGCGCACGCTGCGTGAGCGCGCTTTTTGGTTTGGCATAATAAACGTGCGGCCGATGAAGGGGTTTTTGTATAAGCCTTCTGAATAGCGCACGCCTAATTCATGCGCGAAGGATAATGCCGCGGTGTTGGAGGTGAATGGCACGGGGATGACAATGTCTGGCGTGATATCAGGATAAGTCTCTTGCCATTGCTTCGCCAGGTTTTGTCCCATGTGTAAACGTGATCGATAAACGCTGACGCCATCTAGAGTGGAATCGGGTCGCGCGAAGTAAACGTACTCAAATACGCACGGCGCGAATTGTTTGGTCTCGATGATTTGTCGATGCAAATTACCTTTCATGTCAACAAATGCTGCTTCGCCTGCGGCAAGATCGCCGCGCGGCTCAAACCCCAGCGCGTAAAATGGGGTGTTTTCTGAGGCGAAAATATAATCGCTGCGTCCGTCAGGGCGTTTGCGCTCTCCCCAGACGAGGGGTCGGATGCCGTGCGGGTCGCGGAATGCGAGCAGGCCTTGGCCGGGAATGAGGCAGACGATGGAGTAAGAGCCTGTGACTTGGGTGAAG
>DAIDIB010000110.1 GCA_027459575.1 Gammaproteobacteria bacterium
AATACCCAACTATATTCCCGGACATAAAAAACATGTCCGAGCTACGTCGAGTGCCTGTTTCAGCCATGGAGTGAATTGCTCTGGATTCTCTGCAAGTTCTTTCTGTAACTCGTCAACTGTCACCCACCTCAACGCATGAATCTCATCAGGATTAGGCGTGATTTTGGTGTCGGTAGAAATGGTGCCCACCAGCACATGATCAATTTCATTTTCCGACAAGCCATTAGGAAAATGCGCGTTGTAATGAAACCAACCCACATTCGTTAACTCAGCAGCCAACCCAAGCTCTTCTTTCAGGCGCCGCTTACCCGCATCCAGAATGCCCTCATTCGGCTGGGGATGTGAACAACAGGTGTTCGTCCACAAACCCGGAGAATGGTATTTGCCCAGCGCGCGCTGCTGCAATAGCAGCTCACCCTGCGGTGAATCACGAAAGATAAAAATGGAAAACGCTCGGTGCAGCAGGTTCTGCTCATGCGCGGCCAATTTCTCGGCTGTGCCGGTTGCATTATCGTTTTCATCGACCAATATGACTTGCTCGGTTACCATTCCTGCCTCAACTGTGCACGTAAATTATTTATAAAATCAATATCTTAATGACGTATGGGGAAGATTGCACATATAAGATAATATTAAGCTTGCTACTGTATCATATTCATAATTATTAGAAACGTACTATCACACAAACAAAGAGCTTAACTTATGAGTTTTCAACGCGGTCGACAACATTATCCAGGTGAAAAAATTCAGGTGACACTGGGAAAGGAGCTGGGTGCGGGCACTTATGGTGCTGTTTCCGCACAAACAGAACGTAAGCTAAGCCAGCCTGCCCATCTGATAGTTTCTCAAAAGCCTGCGGGATTTGAGCGTGTAGTCAAGCGTATCACTCTTTCACCGGCTGTAGCTTATAATATTGGTCTACTCGCACAAACAGTTGAAGATGAGTATGAGAGCTCCCGACGTACACCTCATCTGCATATGAAAGAGCCTGTTAAACAATCAGATCTCGAGTACTATCTTGTAATGGACAAGCTTCCAGGTGAGCCGCTAGATAATGTTTTAAAAAAGATGAATGATGGAGTCTTGCCACCGCTAACCCCCAGACAACATCTATCACTCATGATTGCGTTAGTAAGAGCAATGCAATATCAGGTGAAAGATTGTGGGCTGGTACATCGTGATATTAAACCTGGAAATATCATGGTTGATTTATCTGACCGCGATGATCCAGTCGTAAACATATTGGACTACGGGTTTGCAAAAGATAGCAAAATATCTGATTCAGGATATTTGGGTTCGCCTGGGTATATGGCGCCTGAAGTTCTGGCTCGCAAGAACTGTACAATACAAAGCGACATATTTTCTTTAGGCTTTTGTTTGCTTGAATTACTGAGCAAGGATTTTAATTTGAGGTTTGCACATGATCACAAGCGCAATATTGTCAGCTACATTAACGGTACTGCTAAGGATGATCCTTGCAAGATCAATTTTCGTGATGAATTGCTACCGATAGCCGCTAGCCTGAAAGGTATCGTCGCAAGTATGTGCCAATTAGATCCTCATGATCGCAAGGGGTTGGCTGAGTTGGAAAAGCAAATGCATGCGCTCAGAGCCGAGCTTGAATGGATAGGTTGCTCAAAACCAGAGAAAGCTAAAAGAATAAACGCGCAAACGGCGGCATTTACGGTGCGGGCAGCATTAAAAGCCCCTAAACAGATTTCTGAAATAAAAAAACTAATTATTTATACAGATTTTGAAGATGAACAAAATGCGGTGTCTGAGTTTATTAAAACATTAGGCATGAGAGCGTTAAATGGTTGTAAAACACGCGCGGCGATAGTGGCAAGAATACATAGTTTGGAATGCGCGTGTGAAGACAATTATTTTAAGCTTCGTTTTATCAAGAATGATTTAGAACTGTTTAAGCAGCAAAATAAGGATAAGCCTGCTTTTAAAAATGAAAAGCTTGAAGAGAAAGTGGATTATTGTTTAAAGGTGGTTAAGCGTAAACTTGAAAAATATAACCAGGCCCATGGTAGATCACTTGATGATTTCGTTCATATTGCTGGCCGGCTGGATAATCTTTTGGAAAATATGTTTGATGTATTAAAAGAAATGAGGTTGAGTGTAGGGATGGGGATGGGTATTTTAGGTCTAATCAGGGAGAAAGATACTCAGGAAAAATTAGTCCCTACCGTTGATAGTGTAAAAGAAGCGATAGCCGCAGGGGTAGAAGCTGAAGAGCTGGCATATCAGACAAAAACTCAAGCGCTACAAAAAATTAAAACAGATTTAGGCGCGTTTCAGCAGAAGTATAAAAATAGTAAATTCTTTCGCCAAGAAAGACTTGGTCTTGTTATTGCGCAATACGTCGCTTTAGTGCAAAGCAAGATTAATGAATACAGTGTAAGGCAGTCTGGCGAATTTGTCAGCGCTGGAAAAGAACTAGATAATTTTATTAAATACATGCCCGATGTGCTGGGTATTATGATTGTTAATCGTTGCGAGCGCGTTTATGGTCGAATGCAGCATTACCATCTTCAGTCTTCTCTAACAGCTGTCATGAATGAGCTAAAGAAAAATGATAATGATGAAAATGAAGGCTTGCGGCAACTCAAGACCATTATCAAACTAGCTATCAGCAATTACATCCATAAAACTGCCACAGGGCGAAACCTGTTCTTTCATGATCGCGCCGCGTCTGAACGCCGAATTGCCGATATGAGCGATATTTTAAAAATAGTTAATGAAGCTGATGCGGTTTCGAAGCTGAAGGTTGATTTAAATGATCGGCTTGGACAAATCAAAACCGGCCTTTTTGGACGCAGCCAGCTTCGCGATGAAGTGCGGGAAGGGTTATCCATGCATGCGAAGTTGAGCTAGGCGTAGCCCGGATGAGTGCTTTTCTCATCCGGGCTACGGTACTGTTGCTGAACATGCCACTTTTCCAGTAAAATGAGCCACTTTCATAACCTTGGGTCTCATTAAATCAACCACTTATGCGCTGGCAGAATCAGGAAGAAATAGCGGCCATCCCTTTACGTGTAGTGGGGCCGGTTCGAATTATCAGCCTAGAGGTCAATGAGGCTGTGCCGTTACCACTTGCCACCTTTGAAACCCCTTTATGGCCATCCACCCACCGCGGAGCACAAGTCTGCACCAAAGCAGGGGGAATCAAGGCAGTTATTATCGATGAGCGCATGTCGCGCTCGGTGCTGGTAGAAGCGGATTCCGCCTCGGAAGCTTACCAGGCCTGGCAGTCTATCCGTCAACAGCAAGACCAGCTTCAACAATTGATCAGCGCCAGCAGCCGCTATGCCAGGCTGATTGATATGCACGCGCAAGTAGTCGGTTCCTTATTGTATCTGCGTTTTGAGCTCCTGACCGGCGACGCTTCAGGTCACAACATGGTGACACTGGCCGCGGACCGCATGCTGGAATGGATTTTGAATGAATATCCTACTTTGCGATACGTCACCATTTCCGGTAATTATTGCTCAGACAAAAAAGCCTCCGCCGTCAATGGCATTCGCGGTCGTGGCAAGCACGTGGTGGCTGAGGTCACTATCCCGCGAGAGCTATGCGAGCGCCAACTCAAAACCACACCCGAAAAAATCGCTGAACTGAACATCAAAAAAAACCTGCTCGGCAATATCGTCGCCGGTGGCCTACGCACTGCCAACGCCCATTTTGCCAATATGCTGCTCGGTTTTTATTTAGCGACTGGTCAAGATGCCGCGAATATTGTCGAAGGCTCACAGGGAATCGTACATACTGAAGTACGTAATGGTGATTTATATTTTTCCGTCACTATTCCCAATTTAATTGTAGGCGCGATAGGTAACGGCAAAAATCTGGATTTTGTTAGAGAAAATTTACAGCTACTTGGCTGCACGGAGCAACGCGAGCCAGGTGCAAATGCAAGGAGGCTCGCTGTCATCGCTGCGGCGGCGGTATTGTGCGGTGAATTATCGTTATTAGCTGCGCAAACCAATCGCGGTGAGTTGATGCGAAGTCATGTCAAACTCGAAAGACAATCAAATAAAATAAGGGAAGCAGATGTCGGTTAAAGCGGGCATTGATTCGTTGGCGATATATACCTCTCGTTACGCGCTGGATTTACAGGCATTAGCGGTAGCGCGTGGATTGGAGCCAACAAAATACCAGGATAGTTTAAGTCAATTAGTCATGTCTGTGCCGCCGCCAGGCGAAGACATCGTCACGATGGCGGCAAATGCCGCGCAACAGACGCTCAGCAATATTAATCCGCAAGATATCGGCATATTACTATTCGCCACCGAATCCGGCATTGATCAATCCAAATCCGCCGGTGTGTATGTCCATGGTTTGTTGGGTTTATCCCCACAGTGCCGTGTAGTGGAATTGAAACAAGCTTGCTACAGCGCAACCGCCGCCTTGCAACTCGCGTTACCCTGGGTGCGAGAAAATATTGGCAAAAAAATCCTGGTGGTCGCCGCAGATATCGCGCGCTATGGCTTGCATAATAACGCAGAATCCTCACAAGGCGGCGGCGCAGTCGCATTCGTGTTATCCGCCAACCCACGCATACTGGCATTTGACGCGGAATATTGCACACTGACAGACGATGTCATGGACTTCTGGCGTCCCAATTACCTACACGAAGCATTAGTCGAAGGAAAATACTCCAGCAAATTATATCTAAACATGCTGGAAAAAACCTGGCAGCAATATAGCGAACAGTCAGGCCGCAATTTTGCTGATCACGCCTATTACTGCTACCACACACCCGTGCCAAAATTAGTAGAAAAAGCGCATCAATATTTAGCAAAATGCAGCCAGCAAACGCAATTATCCGCCGACGAATTACAACAACAACTCGCACCTACCCTAAGTTACTCACAGCAAATCGGCAACAGTTACGCTGCCTCTCTGTATATAGGTATAGCCTCACTATTAGATAACGCAAACAACGACCTAAGCGGTCAACGTATCGGCTTCTATAGCTACGGCTCCGGCTGCGTCGCCGAATTTTTCTCCGGTGTTATACAGTCAGGTTATCAAGACGCGCTACACACAACTTATCATCACTCGCTCCTCAGCAACCGCATCATGCTCAGCTGCGAAGAATACGAAAAATTCTACCAATACCAATACAACGAAACCGGCGACGAACAACTCGTCCCCGAATACGACACCGGATTTTACCGTTTGTCTAAAATGCAACAACACAAACGAATATATGAACAGGTTAAATTAGTCGGTGCGGAAGAGGTAGCGGCGTAGCCCGGGTGCGTTTTTTGCACCCG
>DAIDIB010000111.1 GCA_027459575.1 Gammaproteobacteria bacterium
TTGTTTTTCGTAAGTCTTGGCGTTTTCTTCCACTTGTTCACGCGTTAAAGGCGGACGGGTTTCATTTTTACCCGATGGATCACCGATCATGCCGGTGAAATCGCCGATCAAAAACTGGATTTCATGTCCCAGGTCTTGTAATTGGCGCATCTTGTTTAACAGGACAGTATGACCTAAATGCAAATCAGGCGCGGTGGGATCAAAGCCTGCTTTTACTTTAAGTGGACGGCCGCTTTTTAATTTGGTGATTAGTTCTTCTTCGACGAGGATTTCTTCGGTTCCGCGGCGGATGATAGCTAATGATTGCTCTAGTTTGGTCATGCTTGCTCCAAAATTAATTCCCTGGATGAGAAAAGCACTCATCCGGGCTACGGAATTATGGCACAATATGGCCCATTGCGAATAGAGAATCAATTATGGAACTATACATAGGCTTGATGTCGGGGACGAGCGCGGATGGGATTGATGCCGCGCTGGTGGATTTTAGTAATGGGCAGCCGCGCATCGTTGGCACACATTACACGCCTTATACAGATGAATTGCGTAAAAGCGTGCTGGCCTTATGTCAGCGCGGCGAAGATGAAATTCAACGACTCGGCGAGCTGGATATTTTACTCGGCAAGGCGTTCGCGCAAGCGGTGAATGAATTGCTCGCGCAACAAAAATTAACTGCAAAGGATATTTGCGCCGTTGGCAGTCATGGCCAGACGATTCGTCATTACCCGCATCACACTTATCCTTTCACACTGCAAATTGCTGATCCTAATACGATTGCCGCGCTGACGGGCATCACCACCGTTGCCGATTTTCGCCGCAAGGATGTCGCGCATGGCGGACAAGGCGCGCCGTTAGTGCCGGCGTTTCATCAGGCTGTTTTTGGCAGATCCCGCGATCAAGTCGCGGGACGACGAGCGGTGGTGAATATTGGCGGGATAGCAAATGTGACCATATTAATGGAAGAAAAAGTTATTGGCTTTGACACGGGGCCGGGCAATACCTTGCTTGATGCGTGGATTGGCAAACATAAGTCATTACGACATGATGAGGGCGGTGCGTGGGCCAAACAAGGCAAGGTACATCGTGAATTGTTGCAAAAGATGCTGGCGGATGATTATTTCAAACTGCCCGCGCCAAAGAGTACGGGGCGTGAATATTTTAATTTAGATTGGTTGCAAAATCACTTGAGTACGTTGTCCACGCTGATTTCATACGAAGACGTGCAAGCAACGTTGGTCGAGTTAACCGCTGAAAGTATTTGCAGCGCGGTACGCGCGTATTTTCAAACGGGCGAAATCGCCGTGTGCGGTGGCGGCGTGCAAAACGGTTATTTGATGAATCGCCTGCGTGAACTGGCGAAACCTGCGATTACAGTGCGCTCGACAGGTGAATATGGCATGGACCCTAAATGGATTGAAGCAGTGGCGTTTGCGTGGCTGGCAAGAGAGACAATGAGCAAGCGACCGGGGAATTTGCCGTCGGTGACGGGGGCAAGGTGTGCGACGGTGCTGGGTGGGGTGTATTTTGCATAGCTCATTCTCATCTTGCAAATGTTGATCTTAAAAATGCTCCCTTCTGCTCGACTTGTTCAGCTAGAAAACGCGTCGCGTGATCGTCGTCTGTTCGCGCACTGAGTTGTGTCTTTAATTCATTATAATCGTCTAATTCAACTTGCTGAAAAGTCTCGCGCTGCTGCTGGTTTTGGCAATACAGTACGCGCTCGCGCAAATCATCGAGCAATGCGATATAGCGACTGCCAAAGCGATGGCGGCGGAAGAAGCTAAAGCAGTTTGCATCAGATGTCGCGTCTGCCTGCAAAGCTAATCGTTTGGAAATATTCAACATCAGTTGTAATTTTTCAAAAGAATCCGAGGTATTAGGCAATGCTTTTATGTTGTCTAATAAAATAGTCGCGTTTTTAAATCGGTCAACCGCGACATGGGTTGATATTAGATAATCTTCTAATAATTTAATACTCGTCTTTTTTAACAATTCAATATGATGGTGTTCCGGCTGCTCGGCTTTTCCCGCTATCGGCTCTACTTTCCATTTATTAAAGTCAAACCCCTCGCCAAACACATTTTCCTGCTGCCATTCCAACATATACGATTCAAACCATGACATAAAACCGGTGTGTAATTTTTCCTGTCTTTTAAGCAATTGATGAAAATAATGAATAAACGCGTGTCGCGCGTTTTTCGCAAAACCATCGTGTTGATAATGCTTACTCAGTTCGGCTAATAATTTATTTAACTGGATAATTAATTCTTTTCGCGTCTGATTAACTTTAAATGAATCATAAATGGCATCCAGCATCGCTATCAAACCATGCTTGATAGGAAGTGCATCGATCTTATTATTTTTCCTGCGTGCGTGAGCTAATTCATGAGCGATTTTTTCTCTCACAATCGCGTATCGGGTTTTGATGCGATGAATGCGGGCATCCCAATTTTCCGCAATGCTATCCAGATCCCGTTGTGGACTAGCAGGTGTAGCAATGAGGCTCACGGTTGTAGTTCTCATAACGACCACTCTTCGTTAATTGCAGGGGTCTGACCCCTTTTTATTTTTTTGTGCGAATTTGATGGAGGAATATAACATAAAGCGCCACCTGGACGCAAAATGAGCATCCAGGTAGCTGTTTTACAAGCAGCTTTTATTGATCGGAGGTTCCATACATTGGCGCTGTAACGACTGTAGGATCTTTGCCTTGCGGCTTAATCGAGGAGTTTTACCGAAAAGATCGTTCCTCTAACAAGAGATAAAACTGGCGTGTCAGCCAATCGAGCGGCCTGTAAAGCACTCATCCGGGCTACACAATAACGATAGCCTCCCCGGACACAAAGAACGTGTCCGGGCTCGCGCTAGCGGCAGGTATTGAACGGCGGACCGGGAGGTTCTGTTTCTTTTTCGCAGCGCAACGAGAAAAAAACGTCATCCCCGGGGAGGCGGGAACCTACCGGGCCGTGGTTACCGTATCACCGATGGAGTCTATCCGTGCAAGAACTAAATCTTCCCATACTCAGTCGCCTTACCCAGCCACCGAGCAAGCAACGGTTCAATGAGCGGAACATGATGCTGCATAATTTCATCCGCAGCCTGCTGAACACGCGGCAACAACTCACTATCACGAATCAAATCCGCCGCAACAAAAGATAGTTCACCCGTTTGCCGCGTGCCAAACACTTCCCCTGGCCCGCGTATCTCCAGATCACGCTGCGCAATACGAAAACCATCCGTCGTATCACGCATCACCGACAAGCGTTCTTTAGCCGTAGGCGACAAAGGCGCCTGATACAATAACAAGGCATGACTAGCAACAGAACCACGACCAACGCGACCGCGCAACTGATGCAACTGCGCCAATCCTAATCGCTCCGCATTCTCAATCACCATCAAGCTGGCATTCGGCACATCCACGCCAACTTCAATAACCGTCGTCGCTACCAGCAAGTGAATATCGCCACGCTGATAAGCCTGCATCACCGCCTCCTTTTCACTGCTTTTCATGCGTCCATGTATCAAGCCAATTTTTAATTCAGGCAACGATTTTTGTAATTCTTCATAAGTCGTCACCGCCGCCTGACTCGGTATCACTTCCGACTCTTCTATCAACGGACACACCCAATAAACCTGTCGCCCCTGTTTACACGCGTCACGAATACGCGCAATTACTTCGTCACGGCGCGAATTAGCCAGCACACTTGTTACTATTGGCGTGCGGCCCGGTGGCAATTCATCAATGACCGAGCAGTCCATGTCTGCGTAAAAACTCATGGCCAGTGTGCGCGGAATGGGTGTCGCAGTCATAATAAGTTGATGCGGATAAAATCCTGTCGTTTTGCCTTTCTCACGAAACAACGCGCGCTGATGCACACCAAAACGATGCTGCTCGTCGACCACCACCAACGCCAATCGTGCGCAAGAAATATTTTCCTGAAACAGCGCGTGCGTGCCCAAAATAATTTGTGCTTCACCGTTTGCTATCGCCTCTAAAGTTGCCGTGCGCGCCGCGGCCTTGGTTTGGCCGGATAAAAACGCGACTTTTATGCCTAATGGCTCAAACCAGCGCGAAAATACGCGATAATGCTGTTCGGCTAATAATTCTGTAGGCGCCATTAACGCCGCCTGACAGCCTGCTTCCACTGCACGAAGCATGGCAAGCGCCGCGACTACTGTTTTGCCAGAACCTACATCACCTTGCACTAGGCGCATCATGGGATAGCTGCGAGTTAAGTCCTGCTGTATTTCATCGGAAACACGTTGTTGTGCGGTAGTTAATTTAAAAGGTAGTTGTTGCAGGAATTGTTGAGCAACACTCCCCAGACATAAAGAACACGTCCGAGCTACTCCAGTTAATGGAATGGCTTGCTGCGACTGAAAAATTTTCTTGCCATGCAGCAAGCTAATTCGATGCGCCAGCAATTCCTCAAACGCCAAACGCTTTTGCGACGGCGTTTTATATGCCAGCAAATCATCCATCGACGTGGTATTCGGTGGACGATGCACAAATGCCAAGGCGGCTTTAATGGTTGGCATGTTAAACGTAGCCAGCATCGTCTCTGGCAAAATTTCATTTAAAGCCTTCGCTTCCTGCATCCACGTTAACGCGTTAGTGGTCAACTTGCGCAGCATATATTGACTCAAGCCTTCCGTTGCCGGATAAACCGGCGTGAGATGCGGCTCTATAACCACTGGCTTATCAGGATAAATAACCTGGATCTCTGGATGTGTCATTTCCAAACCTTTAGGTCCCAAACGTACTTGCTGATAACAGCGCAAACGCATACCAGGTTTAAAAATATTTTTTTGAAAAGACATCAGATGAAAAAACCGCAGCGTCATTTTGCCTGTATCATCACGCAGCTCACACAATAATTTTGTGCGCCCATGTGTCGGGTTCGACACCGCCGTGATTACGCCTTCAATCACCGCTTCCTGATCAGGCACCAGTTTTCGTATAGGCTGAATTTGTGTGCGGTCTTGATAACGCGTGGGAAAGTGCAACAGCAAATCGCGCGCAGAGTGAATATCCAGCCGCGCGAGATGCTTTGCGATTTGTGGGCCTACCCCACGGAGCTTAAAGGATGGCACACCATTTACCCGTTGGCGCTGGTTCAGCTTTTGGTTTCACCCTAGGTGGTGGTGGCGGTGGCGGAGGACCCGCAGGACCGCTGCCGATAAGACCGTTGAGAACGTTGCCGGTACCGCCGCTGACGCCTTCGCCGCTGTTGGTGTAAATAACGGGCGCCTCATCTTTCACGATGGCCACGTTCTTG
>DAIDIB010000112.1 GCA_027459575.1 Gammaproteobacteria bacterium
TCCGGGCTACTCGTGACAGCCCAGGATGCAAAGAATGCATCCGGATTACTCGTGACAGCATCGATCAACATCCTGTATTTCTTTACTGACGGACTCCTCCAGCACACTACCTGTCACCGAATTCGGCCGGAAAACTGTGCAGCCTTTTAAGCCTAACTCAAACGCACGCGTGTAGACTTCAGATAATTCCGCAAAAGGAAAATCACGCGGGATGTTAATTGTCTTGGAAATAGCATTATCAATATACTGCTGCATCGCCGCCTGAATTTGCAAATGCGCAGCCGGTGTGAGTGAAGCAACATCCACCCATGCCGGCGGCACATCACTCGTCGTGCTTTTTTCGCGCCACAAACGCCAGGCATAATTTTCCACATGAAAAGTCAAGTTACCGCCATCCACTTTTCGCACATGACGATCATAGTCGGATTTAAAAATAGGCTCGATGCCATTTGAAACATTGTTTGCCATCAAACTAATCGTACCCGTCGGCGCGATCGTATTGTGATGACTATTACGCACACCGTGTTCTGACAAACCGCGCAGCAATGATTCATCCAGCGTTTTAACAAACTCACCACTTAAATAATCTGATTTGAAAAATGGAAACACGCCTTTTTCACGCGCAAGATCAATCGATGTTTGCCAGGTGACATTAGCAATACGACGCATGATCTCTCCGGCCAATGACACAGACTCACGACTGCCGTAACACACACCCAGCATCACCAATGCATCAGCGAGCCCTGTCACACCCAAACCGATGCGACGCGTGCCAAGCGCCTGTTTTTTCTGGGCTTCCAGCGGATAACGCGACACATCAATCACATTATCTAAAAACCGCGCTGCAATTGCCGCAGTCTCTTCCAGCCGCGACCAATCCATATTCGCCTGCGCAGTAAAAGCACCCTGCACAAACTGCGTCAAATTCAACGAGCCTAAATCACACGCGCCATAAGAAGGCAACGGAATTTCGCCGCAAGGATTCACCGCGCTAATATGCTCACAATACCAAAGATTATTAAATCGATTAATCGTATCACCAAATAGCACACCCGGTTCGGCATATTCATAAGCAGAACGAATGATTTTTTCCCACAACTGTCGCGCCTTCACACGACGATAGACTCGACAACGCACCTCACTTAGCCCATACCCCCACTGACGATAAAAAATTTCATCATCCACGCCATCTTCCGCAGGAAATACCAGCGCCCACTCTTCATTTTTTTTCACTGCCTCCATGAACGCATCCGACACCATCACCGACACATTAAAATGTCGCAACTCACGCGAATCCGCTTTCGCACTGATAAATTCCTCAATGTCTGGATGATCACAACGCAACACCCCCATCATCGCGCCGCGTCTTGCACCGGTAGATAACAACACCGCGCTCATCGCGTCCCACACCCGCATGAATGATACTGGGCCCGATGCAATCGTATCCGAGCTGATAACGCGCGAACCACGTGGGCGCAACACAGAAAAATCATACCCCACGCCACCACCCTGCTGCAGCGTGAGCGCACCTTCCTTGATGGCATTAAAAATCCCGCCAAGCGAATCCTCGGCAATATCCATGACGAAGCAATTGAATAGTGTGACATTGTGCTCGGTACCCGCGCCTGCCAAAATACGGCCGCCGGGCAGAAATTGAAAATTATCGAGGATTTTATAGAAGGCTTGCTGCCAATGATCACGCTCAGCCGGTTTCTCCGCCAACGCAACGGCCTGCGCTGCCCGCCGCCAGGTCTCTTCCACTGACTTCTCCACCACGCCCTTAGGCGAGGTGAAGCGGTATTTCATCTCCCACACAGCCTGGGAGATGGGGTGAGTGAAGTGATTCATAAGGATATTTT
The DNA here is from genome assembly GCA_027459575.1 of Gammaproteobacteria bacterium. GTDB lineage: Bacteria > Pseudomonadota > Gammaproteobacteria > DSM-16500 > DSM-16500 > Aquicella. The sequence continues at coordinate 1,860 of DAIDIB010000112.1, forward strand.
AGCATAGTCATGCTAGATCCCCGCTTTCGCGGGGACGACGCGCCATATTTTTTTCACCCCCACCCCTTGAACCTGAGTCAATTACCCCTATATAGGTCTCTGAACCCTCCTCAGGGTATATAAATTGTTTAAATATTAAACATATGGAGAACGTAATTATGTCTAAAACATCCTGCAACATCCGTCCGTTATCGGACCGGATTGTGGTTCAACCCAAAGAACTCGAATCAAAAACCGCTGGTGGTATTGTGATTCCAGATACCGCTGACAAAGACAAGCCTATGCGCGGCACCGTAATCGCCATCGGCAATGGCAAATACATCGACGGCAAACTTCAGCCATTACAAGTGAAAGTGGGCGAAGAAGTGCTGTTTGGCAAATACGCTGGCACCAACTTTAAACATGACAGCACCGAGTATCTCATCATGCGTGAAGAAGATGTGCTTGGCGTAATCGCGTAACCATCGTCCCGGCGAAAGCCGGGATCCAGTAAAACTATAGAGAGGACAATACAATGGCTGCAAAGCAAATACGTTTTAACGAAAGCGCGCAAAAAGCGCTACTCGCTGGTGTCAACATTCTTGCTGACGCTGTTAAAGTCACCATGGGCCCACGTGGTCGCAACGCGGTGATCAACAAATCCTTCGGCGCGCCACTCGTCACCAAAGACGGTGTGACCGTTGCTAAAGAAATCGAACTCGAAGACATCATGGAAAACATGGGCGCGCAGATGCTTAAAGAAGTTGCCTCCCATACTTCCGACGAAGCGGGCGATGGCACCACCACTGCCACCGTACTCGGCCGTCAAATCTTCGCAGAAGGCTTGAAGCTCGTGGTTGCTGGCTACGATCCAATGGACTTGAAACGCGGCATCGATAAAGCAGTCGCTCACGCTGTTGAGCAATTGAAAAAACTGTCCGTACCCTGCAAAGACGATAAGGCAATCGCGCAAGTGGGTACCATCTCTGCTAACTCCGACGAAGAAATTGGCAAAATCATTGCTGATGCGATGGCGAAAGTGGGTAAAGAAGGCGTGATCACGGTTGAAGAAGGCTCGGGTCTGGATAACCAGCTGGACGTGGTTGAAGGTATGCAGTTTGATCGTGGTTACCTGTCACCTTACTTCATCAACAATCAGCAGAACATGTCTGTTGAACTGGACAACCCATACTTGCTGATCACCGACAAGAAAATTTCCAGCATCCGCGATTTACTGCCTGTGCTCGAAGCCGTGGCAAAATCCGGTCGTCCGCTGGTTATTATCGCGGAAGACGTGGAAGGCGAAGCACTGGCAACATTAGTTGTCAACCACATGCGTGGTATCGTGAAAGTTTGCGCTGTGAAAGCACCAGGCTTTGGCGATCGTCGCAAAGAAATGCTGCAAGACATCGCTGTGTTAACGCATGCGCAAGTGATCGCGGAAGAAGTGGGTCGCAAATTAGAATCCACCACCTTAACCGATCTCGGTTCTGCAAAACGCATTCTTATCACCAAAGACAACACCACCATCATTGATGGCTCCGGTGACAAGAAAGATATTCAGGAACGTATCGCGCAATTACGTTCACGTATTGCTGACACCACTTCTGACTACGACCGCGAAAAACTGCAAGAACGTGTTGCTAAACTTGCCGGCGGTGTAGCGGTTATCAAAGTGGGCGCAGCTTCTGAAATCGAAATGAAAGAAAAGAAAGCTCGCGTTGAAGATGCACTGCACGCAACCCGTGCGGCAGTGGAAGAAGGCGTGGTACCTGGTGGCGGCGTGGCGCTTGTTCGTGTGATGCAATCACTGAAGAGCGTTAAAGGCGACAACGATGCGCAAACCGTTGGCGTGCAATTGATTAGCCGTGCATTAGAAGCACCGTTACGTCAAATCGTTACCAACGCTGGCTTCGAAGCTTCTGTGGTGTTGAACAAAGTAGTAGAAGGCAAAGCTAACTACGGCTTTAACGCTGCGACTGGCGAATATGGCGATATGCTGGAAATGGGTATTTTGGACCCAACCAAAGTAACGCGTACCGCACTGCAACAGGCTGCATCCGTGGCTGGCATGATGATCACCACCGAATGCATGATTGCTGACCTGCCGAAGAAAGAAGCGGCTGGCGGCCATGGCGACATGGGCGGCATGGGTGGAATGGGCGGCATGGGCGGCATGATGTAGCTGTCATCCCCGCGAAAGCGGGGGACCTCCTTGCCGGAGGCACTCAGATGGAGATCCCCACTTTCGTGGGGATGACAAAAACCCCGCATCTCGCGGGGTTTTTTTATACTTTATCGTTAGCAATGCCGTATTTATCCTTCCACATCTAACAATTCGCTCATATCAATAATTTTATAAAAAAAATCGCTATCGATTACACTATCGTCCACGCCATTAACATGAATTAATACAAAACGGCCTGAAAGCCCTTTAGGATACTTTAATCTTTTAAATTTTGTTTGAATCATATAATCAATTTGACAACCCGGGTTGCGCAATGTTTTTCTTTGAAAAAAAGGATTTTCACTAACAATTTCATCCGGCTTTATTCCTAAAATTTTGTGTATGGCCTTTTTATTATTTAATACTAAATTCTCAAACTGAAATCCCAGGTATAATCTCTTCTTATAAAACCTGATTCAGATAACTCCCAAAGATATTCTGAGATACGACCGATATGTTTTCGATCACTTCCCTTACACACTGCCTTCTCAATTTCAGCCTGTTCTTTTGCTCCATCAGACAAAATATTAATTATTTTTTTATAAAAGGTACTATTTCTTAAAAATAAATCTGAAAAAATACGATTAAACTCTTTGACTAACAACCCTCCGTCAACAAAACAAAGTTGTTTTACATTTTCTTCTGCTGTTTCTTTAGGATTAATTTCCTCAAGATATTTTGGTATACCACCTGTCACCCCAAGCGTCTTAAATTTTTCAAAGGCTGAAATATTTTTTGGCCAAAATTCATTGCAATCATATAATGATAACTCCTCCAACTTTAATGTCAGAGATATCCGGCCAACAAAACCAGTACTACTTAACAGGTTTTGATCAATCCAGCCAGATGCAGAACTACAAACAATAAAAATTAATTGATGATTATTACTTATAGTAGGTAACCTAGCTTAGGTTACAATTCATCGAAAAACGATGACATTTTCTCTTTATCTTTTCTAATTTCTCTCATGTGTTTCTTTGTTTTATCACGCAGTTCATTTTTATCCATTGCCATTGACCCATCTAATTTTTTTGTCTTCAAAAATCGCCAGCATTTTTCTGTTGGATTTAGTTCAGGTGAGTATGCCGGCAAAATTTCTATTT
>DAIDIB010000113.1 GCA_027459575.1 Gammaproteobacteria bacterium
ATAGATGACAAGGTGATGTGCCATTATAGAAGTGGCCAACATGATGCGGTTGCGATTATGACACTGCCAGCTGGACCGACGGATGTAACGAAGACAGTAGCGGACGAGAAGACAAAGAAAGCTGCTACAGAGCAGTTAGCGGCGAAGTAGAAAGGACTCACGTCGTCCCGGCGAAAGCCGGGACAACGCATACAATCACTCATCATGCTTGTCATCCATTATCCCAGCAGCTGCCAGCATATTCCGCTTTAAACAATTCGCCGTGAACTCATGATTTTCCGCTCGTGCTTTTGGCGCCTGCTCCAGCATCTTGCGAATGCCCGGCACATTCAGGCTAATCATTTTATCGATGTCTTTTTGCGAAGGATAATGGCTGGTACCTAATTCAAATAAAATCGACCACACACCCGAACGCCAGAACGCATAATCTTCGTAAGTGCCTTTCGCCGCATAAATCACTTTGGTTGAATTACCCGTCTTGTAATGACTTAACTCGGCAGCTGTTTTCACCATCGATTGATATAAATCTTCATACGGCGTTTTAAGATCAGACGCGGCAAAACCCCATGGGTAAACTACCGCGGGATGATAAGTATGCAGCGTCGCGGAAGTAACAATATTTTCACGATCGATAAATTTCGCCAATGCGGACGTTGATTTTAAATGGTGTGGCCCTTCCGTGCCGCAAGGTCCTGGATAATCACGATTGGGATCATTGTAATTACCATTCTTATCTTTTTCTTCACGGTTCTTAACATTGTAGCCTGCGATATTTAATACCGGCACGACATAAACTGTTTGATCCGCGATTGGCTTATCAGCCAGCGACGCTGCCACTGCTATGCCGACTTCTGTTGAACCATATTCGTTACCGTGATGCGTTGCGACTACCAGGTTGTGAACCGGGCCATCGCCTATCGCCACGCCTTCTATGACTTCGCCGCTATCCGACTCACCCACTGTCACACTGCGCACCGTACCAGGATGCGAACGCACTAAATCATGCATAAAATTTTTCACGTCCGCGTATTTTTTATGCGCGGGATCTGAAGCAGCGAGCGCCTGTGTTGCAAGCAACGCTGTCAGCATCATCATTCCTGATGCGATTTTCATATAGATATCCTTTAGATTTCTGACTTGCGGAATGATAACATTCGATGTAAATGAGCGCTATCATGTTCAGTAATAAATTTTAATGTCATTTGTTGTCTTGCCAACAAATCTTTCAAAAGACTTTCTTGCTCTTTATCATTAATCAACGGGCCAAATTGATTAAATAAACCTTTTAGACGGCTCAATGATAAATCCGCAAACTTCCTGTAGAGCTCCAAGAGCTCGCCACTATCAATATCGTGCTGTACAGCAGCGACAAATACCGGAAATATTTTCTTTAACAATTCTGGTTCCATTTGCAGCGGAACGAACTGACTATCCGACTCAGCTATGTGGAAATCTTTAAGCCGCTTGACGGCTACACTCGCGTCAGTGATAAATTCCGGCGCGAGGTCAAACGCATACTCGTTATCAATACCATAAACATGGCCCTGCTGATCGCGAAGCAGGACAAAATTAGCAGCTTTTGCGTCTGAGTCGCCGAGCAACAATTTAAACGCGAGTCCACATCCCAAATGTTTAGGACCAAATTTCTCCTCTTCAAAGTCTTCCTTATATTGAAACGCCCAGTTTTCCAAATTATCGTAATGCAGATTGCTGCCCAGGCTTTGCGAAATCAACCCATACTGGAATAATCCTTTCTCATTTTTGCTGCTCATTTCAATCGCACACACCATCGGAGCAAGCTCACCCATTAATTCTCGCGCCAATGCACCCGCAATTAACTCTTTAACAAAACCCCAGCGATAATAAGGTAATTTGAAATAATAAAACTCATGCGTGCCATCCGCTAACTGTCGCATCAATTTATGCCCCTTGGAGCGACCGCCGGATATCTTGCTGCCCGCCCTACAAAACTCGGCTTCTTTCACGACGCGTAAAAAATTACTACCGCCCGACGCGTGCAGTACGGAATGATCAAACACATCTTGTTGCCTGAGCGGCGGGCGGGCGGTAATGACGTTCTGCCAGACAAATCGGCGCTGGGCCAGGCTGGTTAGCTGCAGAGAAGCTCTACTTAAGGGATTGAAAAAACGTAACATTTTTAACCTCACTGTGCATTTGTTGTTTGTGAATTTAACATATGTATATTTATGTATCAATCTGTATCATAGCTTGTGCCTCTCACATACTGTTGTTACTATCCGTCACAATTGAAAATCCAGCAAACGCAACAACTCACCAATGACAGCGACAGCGCACACCGGGGCGGCATTGTTCAACGCGCGGCAAAAGCAGGAAGGCTATCTGCTGATATTGATGATGTCTCACAAGATGACGGGGTTGAGCTTGCTGTGACTGCGACAAAAGCTGCTAGCGATTCAGATGTTGATACGGTTGAGTTGTCTCATTTGATGATAACGTAGTGGAAGCTGAAGAAACAGAGGAAAACGAAAATCAATTTAAGGTAATTAAACTGTAATGTTGTAATCCGGACACGTTTTTTTGTGTCCGGGAAAAATTTCCCCGTACATAAAGAACATCACTCCTGGTAAGCCTGCCACAACTCTCTCACCGGCCCATCACTATTCAACAACTCAGCCGTCGCACCACTCGCGACCACACGACCCTGTTCCAGCATAATTATCCGATCAAACTTCGGCAACAAATGCAAACGATGCAAGGACACCATCATCGCCGCATCCGGAAACGCGCCAATAACACCAGAAAGGATTTGTTTCTCAGTTGGCAAGTCCACACTGGATGTTGGCTCGTCCATCAAGATCACAGAACTAAAACGCGCGGCGAATAAACCACGCGCGAGCGCGAGACGCTGTTTTTGCCCCACTGACAAATTCAACCCTTTTTCGCGAATGTCTGTCGCTAAACCATTCGGCAATGCCGCTAATACATCTGCGAAACCAGCTAACTGCACCGCGGTCTGTACTTCCGTTTCATTCGCTTCCACATCCAGCGTGATGTTAAACAATATTGTATTCTCAAAAATTTCCGGGTCTTGTGGAATTAAAGTGGTGATTGCCTGCAAAGGCTCCAGCGTATCAAATGTCACATTATCGATTATCAAGTGCGCATGTTCAGGCGTGTACAAACCGCGAATAATATTTAACAAAGTACTTTTACCACCGCCACTCGCGCCAATCAGCGCAATTTTTTCGCCGCGCTTTAGAGTTAACGATAGATTGTCAAACATTGCACCCCTTTCACCAGCATGATGAAACTTGAGCTGATCAACCGTAATCGCATGCCAGTGTCGCGCCAAACTCGCGCCCTGCGGCATATGCGCAAGACGTTCGATATCCTCTTGCAAAGGACGCATGCCTTTAATATCCGTATCCATGCGCACCAGTTCGCTATACCACGCACTGAAACTATAAAACACTTCACTCAAATCCCACCGCTTGCAGGAAAGACAACACTATACCCATGACAAACCATTTCACTTCGTTGATCACCGCGTCTTTACGAAAAAACGGCCAGACGCGCATCATGCTGCGCCACAAATGCGAGCGCGTTAATTCCCCTAGACGCAAGGTTAATATCGTTGTCATATTACTGATGTAATCAAACGACACCGCGCCAACTTGATTATCAATTTCATTCTGCGAGTCATAGAGTGGAATCGTAACGATTGTCTACATAATTGACAATACCGTATTAATGACAAATAATAGCCACACTGTTAAATGCGGGAGTAGCGTATGTTATTAAGAAGCCAAAGAACCTATCCTGATACCGAAATTACCATCACGTTTGTCAGTTCTGAGAATAAACGATCTCAAATTACACTCACCGCCAACGCAACCATTCAACAGCTTTATCAGGCGACTTATGACAGACGACCTGAAAAATATAAAGATGCCAGCCTGGAAAATTACCTGCGCGCCATTAATTTATCTTGTCAGGGCATAAAATTAAAAAGTTTTGCTTCTACGTTGGTCGCGAGCAATATCGCGACCGGCAGTATTATTCGGGAATCGTTTAAGAAATGGATTACCGCTATTAACGTAGATAAAAACACGCTGGAGATTACTGATCCTATTACGTTGGAGCCTATTCTTGGCAAACCTTATTTTCTTCCTGACTGTAATCACGCATTAGGTAAAGAATCATTGAAGCAATGGATTGAGACACGTTTGCGACAACGCCAGCAGCCTAACTGTCCTTGCTGTCGAGCTGTTATTACCAATGAACATATTGATAAGCTGGTGCCAGTACGGCCAGAGCCAGATCCTGCGCCAGTAGCAGTAAAATTAATCATCATAGAGACACCAGCAGGGATGTTTATTTTGCCATTTCCTGGCCTCGGCTTGCCAATGCTATTTAATTTTGACCCACTACCCATGCCAGCTGATTTGGCACCTGTGCAAAATGAACCGCATAGTGCGCCAAGCACACCCGCCACGCCACGCATCGAAGATTTTCCAGATGATAGAGAAGATGAAAGCTCAGAACTGTTAATGCCACCCACCCCACCAATACTATTTCCACGAGCCGCAGACGAGGAAAGATCAAGATCAGCGCAGTCTACGCCTCCATTTGCATTTTTCTCCCACAGCAGTGAAGATGAAAGTGACGAAGAACCTGCTCCCGCGATCGAGCCACAACATCCGCGTGAACAAAAACGTAAACGCGATGAAGATAATGATGCACCAGGACCTGGTCGTTAATTTTTTTTAACATCTGACACTTGACACTTAATTCGCGCTATGTAAAATAGCGCTTCTCTTCTACATTCCTGCAATTCTAATTTCACACTTTTATTCACACATCTGCTTTGCATTTATTATTTTTTTAACTAACCAATTTTCATGGAGATTTTATTTATGAATAACGAAAGAATTTTGTCCCACAAAATGTCAAAGAAACTCAGCGTTAAAGAACTGGAAGATGTATCTGCGGCTGGAACGTCTGTTGCAACCGCGCATGCTACGTATGGGCCATCAGGCGCCGATGTGGATGCGGATGTGACAGTGGATTTATAGGGTAAGAAGCGAAGTGTAAGTAGCCC
>DAIDIB010000114.1 GCA_027459575.1 Gammaproteobacteria bacterium
ACGCCCCTGCATTCTTTTGATTAAAATTTTTAGGCTGATATAAAATTACGGGTAGCTATGCTAGCGGGAACCGCTGCATAAAATTATTTTCATCGATGAAAGTGTGTATATAGACAAGTTAATACATCATCGTGTTGAGCCGGTTAAACTTGCTGTCACAGGCGCGCATGATAGTGGTAACGAAGGCGATTGTGAAGATAATCAGACTTGTGCACCGCTAGCAGATAAATTTGCTGATTTCCTGAACGCCGATGTGTTCGTCTATTTGCAGCCGTGGTTTAATCAAGAGTTTCGTCAAGATTCAATTTATCTTCGTGGTGATAAGGGTCCGCGCTACGTTAATCCACATGGCAAATATTTGCTATTTCCCACGGCAACTTTGGAACAAGCTAAAACGTATCTAGAACAAGATCCGTCTGGCATGCGGTACGCTAAGAAAATGCCGGTGCTAAATGTGTTAATAGACGGCATACAGCAAAGTAAATTTAATCTGTTGCCAGTTTATGGTTATACTTTCAGAAAATCATATAATTATGAAAACCAGCATGAATATCTGTTTCCGTTTAATATACTGCAAGTGATTACCGCGACACGCTATGCGCAGTTACATGGCGCAAGAGTTGGGTCCAAACCTATAGTCATCCCTGTGTTTTACGATTACCGCGAGGAGATGGATGAGCTAAACAAGCTTATGCAAAGTGATAATTGGAAGGAGTATGAAGCATATGGCGCGTCTCAGGCTCGGGAGGCAATAAAAAGCCTTGGTTTAAGGAATAAAGGCGCATTTATTACGGCTTCGCTAACAGATGCTGGCGCCGCAACAATTTTGCAAAATCTGCAGCCAAACCAGATATTACTGCTCTCGATGGGCCCAATGCCCAAAATTCTGTTTGATGGTATTTATACCTATCAAGCCGACAATGTATTGCCACAAATGCGGGAAGGCGAGGGTAGTTTGAGTACCTTGCTGCAAGGTGGTAAGCCACATTTTCGCTGTCTTACGTGGTGGAGCGGACAATACTTAGCTACTAAATGGGAGCCGAATTTTGATCTGGTGCAAGATCAAGTCTTAAAGCAGCGCCTTGTCAAATTTTACGGTGAGCATGGCTTTTGCGCCAAAGATGCCTGGCAGGTGGATCCGACTATTTATAAAACGCTAGGTGATTTTATGATTGAATCCACCGACCCGGATTCTGCCATTTCTCGCTATTTCAAAGCTATAAAACTAGATACACAGAAGCAAGAGAATGATAGGATATACCGCGGTTTAGAGGAGGCATTAAAAGTAATGCCATAAACCATATCACTATCAAGGATGATTTATGCAGCGAATGGAAGCGCTCGAATGGGTATCTATTAAATTAAAAAATGGCAACTATCTTTTTTTATCATCAGAATTAGCCGTTCCATTTTTATGCCAGCAATTTTGCATCGATAGTGGTAATGTCGCTGATATGCGTTCTATACCAGAAGAAATGATGATAGATGGTCGCAAAGGATTAAGAAAATTTACTGATATACTGGATGACATTGAGGACTTGGATAAAAATATCATTATCCATTGTCGTGGGGGGTTAAATCGTACGCCTGTTACTGCTGCGATATTTCTGGTAGAGAAGATGAACTATCACCCTGCGGAAGCGCAAATCGTGGTTGAAAAAGCGTTGAGAATTCGAAAGCCTGGCTACACCCTGAATGAATTGGGATTATATTGTGTGCCATTGCAAGAAATGGAAAGAAGATATACGGTTCGCAATGCCCCGGCGCTTTATAAAAAAAGCAGCCCACATATGCGCGAAATTGATGAAATTATTAGACAAAAACAACTTTGGTACGGCCCTCAATAGGGGCTATAATATTAACGAAGGCAATAAAAAATGAAAAAACAATTATTCCAAAATAAATTAATCGTGAAAAAATCATCTTTGCATGGTTATGGCGTCTTTGCCGACAAAAAAATTAGAAAAGGTGAAATCATCGAAGAGTGTTACATCATCGTTTCCAGTGGTGGCGACAGAAAACTGGAAGATTATTATTTTGATGTGAGGGGTAAAAACGGTATTTTTACCGGCTTTGGCATTATCTATAATCACTCCGACGATCCCAACGCGGATTATTTTATAAGCGCCAAACGCAAGCTGGTTACTTTCAAGGCGACCAGGACCATTCAAAAAGGCGAGGAAATCTATATTTCTTACGGCGACAAATGGTTTAGCAGTCGTGGTAAAAAATCAAAGCCTCATTTAAAGTTTAAGCGCAAGCGTTAATCCATCACCAATAGGTATCATGCTCATTATCACACGATTATCCTGGTAGATCAGATCATTTAACTTTCTGATGGCGATAGTGGTTTTATCATTGTCGCTTTTGTCCGCTACTTTGCCGCTCCACAAAACATTATCAACGGCGAGCATGCCGCCTCGCCGTAATAATTTCAGCGATAATTCGTAGTAATTAGAGTAATTATCTTTATCAGCATCGATGAAAGCAAAATCAAATGTGCTACTTTCTCCGTTTGCAATTAATGTTTGTAGTGTGTCAATAGCTGATCCAAGACGTAATTGAATTTTATCGGCCACATTCGCTTGTTTCCAAAATTGCATGGCGATATCTGTGGCGTGTTTATCGATGTCGCATGTGATGACTTTGCCATCGGTTGGTAGCGCTAGCGCGACAGTCAGTGCGCTGTATCCTGTAAAGGTGCCAATATCGAGAGTTTTTTTTGCCTGCGATAGATGAATCAGCAGGGCCATCAACTGACCCTGTTCGGGTGAAATTTGCATGCGTGCGCCGGGCATCGTCATTGTTTTGGCATGCAGTTTTTTAAGCACTTCGTGTTCGTGCACAGAATGCTGTAACAGGTATTCATAAATCGCTGGCGTGAGATTAATAGTGGTATCTGACATGTTCTACCTATATATCGATTAATTTTACTAAGTTTATGTCAATTAAGGCTTGTAACCAAGCTGGATAAGATAATGATTATTATAGCTAAAATTTATGGCTGCTTATTCCAGGAATTGTATGTGAAAATAATGGCCATTTATGTAGGGTTTGTAGTATCATTACCCAACACAAAATACTATAAAACGAGGTGATTAGTTTATGCTGAGATACGCGGCTATTCATAAAATTCTTAATGATTATGAAGCGAATAAGTTTAGTAAATATACATCTATATATGAGGATATTCATGTTGGCTTTCTTGATATGCTGGATGCCGCATTTCAAACGGATTTTGATCACAAACAATTAGACAACTTTCTAAGAAGGATAGAGCTTCCAGAGCATGTATATGGTTTCTCATTTGAAATTTTGCCTTATCACGCCCATGCCTTACATGAAATTATCAAAGCCAGTAAGCAAAACGCGGATAGCTTGTACTTAAGCGATCCCGCATTAAAAGAATTAGCGAGACAAGTCGAAGCAGTAGTTGATGAGCATGCTGATCTTGGTGATGAAGCGCCAGACGACTTATCAAGACTGTTGGTGGCATGTGCTGATGAAGACATGCTGGATAATGAAATAGTCGGCGCGTTGCTCGATCAAAAGTTAGATGGAAGTGTCTGTGATGCTATAGGAATTCTCGCGCGATCTAATTTATTATCACGCGAGTTATTATTATTTGTCCTTAAACATCGGCAGCCAGCATCGCTGCATGCGTATGTTGCTAACATGAACGGATCTTATAGCGGTGCAGATAAAGATGAAGCTGCCAAGGTATTATTGGTGCTGCTTGAAAATAATGTGCGTTGCGGTGATTATGATATTATAAGTCTGCTTGAACTTGCACGTCCTGTTGATATGGTGGCTCCTGTCGTATTGCTAAATAACGCACAGCTATTAACAAATGAAATGTTCGAAAAACTCATCGTGACTGATTATATATTCGATACTACACACGTACCTGTCTGGACAATGCTTCCTAATGAGCGTTTTCATGCAGCAGCTATCATTCGCGCGTTACAAATCGCTGATCTTGCGAATGGCGATAAAGACGTCGCCCGGAACCAGGTTCAAGCTGCGTTGGAAGAGTTGGTTCCACCTGAGGTGATGGAGCCAGCGCCAGAACAAGAGACGCATCTGAATAGTTGGGAGAGAAGTGTAGCCGATTCATTAAAAAGATTGTGGGCGATCTATGGCGATCAAATAGACGACTTCTATAAACTAAATACGTACCTATCCCGTATCAATGCATGGCTAAAACGATTACCGGAAAAAAATGAGTGGCCTGATAAAGTTCGAGCGGCAAAACTTGCGTTTGCCAGTATGAGAAAATCAACTTATGTTGATCGCAGTACTGGGCTTACACTACCACATGTGCTTGCGTTGGCATGGATAGTGATACGTGAGAGACATAATCAAGCAAAAGTATTTTTGACAAACAAGAATGATTTGCTGCCTCCGGAATCTCAGGTAGATTTTTTTAATCCCGGCAATCAATGTGCACAGGGTTATATTCAAGAGCTATTCATGCCTTTGTTAGACGCGTTATATCAATGTCAGCGTGGCGGAAATATAGGCAAACTTCCTGGCACCAATAAAGATGTGGATGATGGAGAAGAAGATAAACTAATCTGCGCGGGCGGTAGATTCAATAAGACTGTTGAAAAATTAAATGGTCTTCATGAAGCTATCGTGCTTATTATGCTTAAGCATGAAGACGTGCAAGAAAGATTGTGGAAGATAACAGATGAAAAAGCTGCTGCCTATCTACATGCAGCGACGCCAGCCAGACTCCGTGAGTTGATAGCGTTGCATGATGCAAGATCACGCGAAGAAGATCATGATCTTGAACCAACCACATGCGACAAAGCAATATGGGCAGCAATTAAAGGTGAGATTATCGCTGCTTTAACCAGAGAAAGTTATGACACTGTTTACAATAAAATAGAACTTTTTCATAAGG
>DAIDIB010000115.1 GCA_027459575.1 Gammaproteobacteria bacterium
AAGGGCATAATCCATTAATTGCAATTCAGATGGCACTTGCAGGTGAAATAGTTGGATGAGGGGTGCGAGTAGTTACGCTTTTTTAACCTCTTCGAAGGTGATACCTATCCTGCTCATTGCCTCTCCTGATTTTTCCGAAGTGTAGACCGTAGCGCATAATATAGCATTCTATAATTATTTAAAATGACAATCTTTGTCGAATTAATTATCGACAATAAGATTGCTTATTGTCGATAACCAGTGAAAGACCATGTTACACTTCCGTAACGCCATTACAAAACCCCACAAAGGACGTCTATTCACATGGAAACACCAAAAATAATCGAACTAACAGAAATTGCCCGGTCAGCAGATGATTTTCTGCCATTACGTAATAACAGCAGTGATATGGCCGCTGTGAGCCAGCCTGACTGCTACATACATGCAGCCACCAGTCACAATACCCGCACAGCCTATCAAGCTGACATTCGGCATTTTAATCGCTGGGGTGGGCGTCTACCAACTTCTGGCGAAGTTGTACTGCAATACCTGCGCTACCATGCCGGACTATTAAATCCGAGGACATTGACAAGACGGCTCACTGCCATCAAGAGCTGGCACCTTCTTCAAGGTTTTGCCGATCCCACTGCGCATCCTGCCATCCACAAAACACTGACTGGCATCAGGAATGTCCACGGCAAACCGAAGGACAAGGCAACCCCATTGACGCTGGAAAGCATCGCCAAAATGTCTTCCTTGCTGAAGGAATCCGAACGGCTAATTGATTGCCGAAACCGAGCCATATTGATGGTGGGATTTTTTGGCGCATTTAGGTGTAGCGAACTAGTCGGCATTAAATGGAGTGATATCACTGATGTTCCTGAAGGCATGGAAATTATGGTGCCACGCTCAAAGACCGACCAAAGCGGTGAGGGTCAGGTATGCGCCATCCCCAGTAGTGATGATGCCATGCTCTGTCCTATTGCCGCACTCGCAGAATGGCGAGAACGATCAGATGGCAAATCTGACCCTGTATTTCAGCAGATAACCGCTGGAGGACGAGTTCTTAGCGAAGCGATTAAGCCTCATCAAGTCAATGTCATTATCAAATCCATCGCTTTGCGTTGCTACCTACCCGATGCAGAATCCTACAGCAGTCATAGCATGAGACGCGGGTTTGCCACCGAGGCTAGCAGGAAGGGTGCACCATTTGGCTCTATCATGCGCCATGGCCGCTGGCGCCATGAAGGCACTGTACTTGGGTACATTGATGAAGGGAAGCGATTCGACCAGAATGCCGCCAGTATCATGCTCAACCACTATCATAAAAAAGAATCAGATAATGAAAAAAACGAACGAGGTCAAAAAGAAGAACAGCCAGCGACTACAGATTCTCAGCCAAGATGAAATTGATGAACTCTATGCTGTGCCACAATTTAATGTAACTGAGCGCACCCACTATTTTTTACTGCCAAAAAAAGTACTTCATTCACTAAAAATAATGAAGACCAACGGCCGAAATACCTCTGCCAGACTCTGGTTTATCCTGCAGTACGGCTATTTCAGTGCTAGACATCAATTTTTCAATATTAACTACGGTGATGCAAAAGATGATGTGATATTCATCATGACACATTACCTGCCCAATGACCGTGTACCATACCAGCTACCATCGCGCAGAATACAGGGCATCCTGAAAAGTCAGATACTGCAGTGGATAGGATACAGTGACGATATCAGTAGCGCTGGTCGGTTTGTTGCAGAAAAGGCGGGGCATTTAGCTAGAGTCACACATAGCGTGACAGAAATCTTTAGTGAGGCCATCAAGTATTTAGAAAGTAAAAAAATGGTGCTGCCAGGTTACTCGAAGCTGCAGGATATGATCGGTGCCAGCCTGAAAGCAGAAGAGCGTCGCCTGATTGAAATGATGAACCACAATCTCACCAAACGCGTTCGTCTATCACTCAAGAATCTATTTTCGCAAGATGATGGATTCTACCGTATCACTGAACTAAAGCTCGACGCAAAAAGTTTTCAGACCAAAGAAATGACAAGTGAGATTGATAAACTTACGTTGTGCCTACCAATCTATGTTTTTGCCAAAAAATTCCTGCCGAAACTTGGTTTGTCGCGTAGCATGACTGAACACTATTCAGATCTTGCAAAATTGTATCGCGTTGCCAGGCTGAAAAGGATCCCGCAGGGACTGTCATGTCTTTATCTGGTTTGCTATGTGCATAGCAGATATGAACGACTGACCAGTAATCTCATACAAGGATTTCTTTACTATGTGGACAAGTATCATAGCGATGCCAAAGATCATGCAAAGGCAGAATTAGTTAAGCTGGCCAGTCCTTTGGAGCAACATCACAAATCTATTGGCAAGCTCATGGAAATATTTACCGACAAAAAAATATTGCAACAGTCTGGCAATAGGATAAGGAAACGGGCATTTGATGTTATGCCTGAAAAAAATATTGTGGCTATCAGCAGCAAACTGCTATATGGCGAAGATGACAGGAAGAATCAGGAGCAGAGACTAATATGGGAGTACCATCGCAATAATCATCAGGCAATATTGATTAACTTGCGTCCATTGTTTATGGAGATTGATTTTGAGGGCAATGATGATCTGAAAGATCTTTTTAAGGCTATCAGATTCCTGAAATCCGCCTTTCATCAACATACACCATGGAAAGAAATTTCTATGGGGACGATGCCAACCGGGCATATCAAACCAAAATTGCTGGTCGACCTGTTTACTGAGACAGGCAATGCAAAATCTGCTAAATCAACATCTAAAATGACAATAAACATGTGGCAGTATGAATTTTATATCTATCGCGCCATCAGAGAAAATATCCGGGCAAGCAAGATATACGTCAATAGTTCAGTGGGTTACAAAAGCTTCGAAGCAGAGGTTAACATCCACCCAAACTGGCAGAAGGAAGAAAAGAAAATCCTGAAGGAGCTTAACAACCCAATATTACTGCGGCCTGTGGATGAGACGCTTTCTGAGTTGGAAAGCATACTTGAACCACTGATTGAACGCACCAATAGGCGCGCACTAAGCGGCAAAAATAAGCATATCAACATCACCCACCATCGTGATGGGCGAAGGGAATGGACAATCCCCTATCCAAAACGAAACAGTGAAATCGACAATCCATTCTATGACAGCCTTGAAATCAAGACAATTTCAGAGGTGTTTGATTTTGTGGAACAGGAATGTAATTTTATGAAGGCATTCACACCTATTACACAGCGTGGCGCAACAAAAATTAAAAAAGATTACTTAGGCATTAAAGCAACCATACTTGCCAACGGAACAATGCAGGGCACGAATTTATTTGCAAAGCGATCCAATCTGAAATATCAGCGACTCCAGACAGCAGAACAGAGCCATATACGGCTTGCGACATTGCGTGAGGCTGCCGATATGATTATAAACAATATGGGAAGCCTTCCCATATTTGACCTTTATGACTTGGGCGGGAAAAAGCATGGTAGCGTTGACGGCACAAAAAAGAAAACTCGACGTCGCATCCTAAAAGCGCGCCACTCGAAAAAATATTTTGGCACTGACATCGGCCTTGTAATAATGACCATGCTTCTTGGACATGTGCCATTCGTGACAGAAATCATTGGTGCAAATGAACATGAAAGCCATTTTCTCTATTCAATGCTGCGTCGCAATACATCGGAAATTGATCCGTATATTATTTCAAGTGACACAGCTGGAACGAACAATGTCAATGATCTCATGTATTATTTGATAGGTAAAATACACGCTCCCTGCTACCGTTCTACAGCAAAAAAGACAAAAAGCATCTGCGGATTCAAGCCAGTCTCGCATTATGGCGATCTGTTAATCCAGCCATCATGCCAGGCAGACATCAAGCTTATCAAAGACAAATGGCCAGAACTTCTGCCCATTCTGGTGTCATTGCTGTCACATGACACCACACAAGAAAACATCATCAAAACATTAAGTTCGCACGACTTCAGGAGTGACGTCAAGGATGCCATGTGGGAGCTCAATAATATATTGAAGAGCATTCATCTGTTAAAATATGTTGATGACCCGAATTATCGGCGCTACATACGTACTGCGCTCAACCGTGGCGAGGCATATCATCAGCTTCTTGGGAAAATTATGGCGGTTGGCGGCAGCGGATTTCGCGGCATGTCAGAACTTGAGGTGGAAATATGGAACGAGTGCACCAGATTGATTGCCCTGATCATCATCTATTACAATATGCACCTACTGTCAAAGCTGTATGAAAATGCATTGTTACGTAATGATATAGCTGCGATAGAGTTCTTGAGACATATTTCCCCGGTGGCGTCTCAGCATATTAATATCAACGGTCTGTATGAGTTCAGTGAAATTATCGCAAATATCAATGTTGATAGCATAGTTGAAACGCTAAACAGAATCCTGAAAAGTGCCGTCAAACCGTCATAGGTGTAAACAATCGATTTGGCGATCAGTGAAAAATTCTTGTAAATTTGAAGTTATTCTAGAATGCTCGCGAAGCAAGCATTCGGGTAGTGAAATAGACCCGGTGTATTACAAATGTATAGGGACATCAGTGATCTGTTAAAAGGTCTAGTCATGGGCAATTATGGTATTCTGTAAGAGTCTGGTAATAAACTAATTTTTCGCGCCGGTAACATTTATGGGGGATGTACGCGCAACCCCTCGATAACGCCGTTGGCGTTCAGCATTCTTGATCCGTCCACAGTGGCTTTTCTGGTACCGCTGGGCGGCTATCGCGCATGATTTTCGACGAGCTGCGCGCGAACATGTTGATCCACAATAAATATTATTGCGGTCACAAGGGCTGCAGATGATGACGAGAGTGTGGCAGCTAGCACAAT
>DAIDIB010000116.1 GCA_027459575.1 Gammaproteobacteria bacterium
GCTTCTGGCAATTGGCGGAACCGCGCTTTGTACAAGGACTCGGTCTCGCCTTTTTCTTTACGCCACTTATTTCTATCATTCTTTCTGGCTTGCCACCCGAGCGCGTCGCCAGCGCATTAGGCTTATCTAATTTTTGCCGTATTTTAGGTGGCAGCTTTGGCACCTCAATTAGTGTGACACTCTGGGATAGACGCGAGGCGTTTCATCAAAGCCGCCTGGTAGAACATGTTAATGCGTTTAATCCTGTCGCGAATGAAACAATACAACAGTTACACACACTCGGCTTTCAAAACCCTAAAAGCATGGATAAGCTTGCTGATATCGTCACTAACCAGGCATTCATGCTTTCGACCAACGATATTTTCTGGTTATCAGGCTGCATTTTCTTTGGCTTACTCATGATCATCTGGTTTACCAAACCGCCATTTTTAGCGGTAAAAGGCGCGATTGCGGATTGATTCGTCATAAGAATCCACTAAGAAAAGTAAGCTATAATATATAATAATGAAATAATTAGAAATACTGAGGAGCGGGAATGCGAGCTTATATTCTAACAATCATGAGCATAGTTGTTATAACTGCTGGGCTAAGCGCCAATACTTATGCGTATTGGGCAACAAGCGACCCGACTGTTGCCTTTCCAGGCGCAACAACCACCGATAAAGATCAACATGATGTATTCGCACAGGTTTATAGTTTTGATCAGCAGTTTGTGCACGCTTTCAGATTGTGTCAGACATCCCAGGTGGCACGCAAACGTGGATGATCTATAGCGAAACACCGATCACACTTTACTGGCATAATCCAGGCACAGGCTGGCAGCTCAATACAATGACGCCTTATACCGGCTGGATCCGCGCCGCACTACTGAATGACAGCAAAGAAAAAGTAAATAACGACATCACACTGCTCGATAAATACGCCGACAATATTCCATTAAACGGTGAAGTAACATATCAATATGACGATAATAGCGCGACTATCATCTTTAAGTGGAAGACACAAAACGATCAGCCGCCATTGATGGTGACACTGCCCCATCAACGCCAAGCACTGGAAACACCCACGCCTACCGACAAAATTAAAATGCGCGGCAACAAGGGCGAAATGCTCGGCATGGTTGGCAGCGCGTGGAAAATGCGCGAGCCATTCGCCAAAGTTGATTTTCTGGAATTGAAAGACGCGAATGTATTACCTGTTAAACAAAAACAAGCGATTATTGATGCGCTGAAAATCGATGCGGCCGATGTGAATGCCTCACTAAATCCTGATGCTTACGGTGTTTATGCTTCCGGCAAACACTTTGCGCGCGCTGCACGACTGGCGTTAATCGCTGATCAATTTAACCAGACAGAGATAAAAGCAAATCTTGTCAATGCAATAGAACGTAATCTCACTAGCTGGATACAGGATAAAAACAAATGGAAGCTCGAATACGACACCGTCTGGGGCGGCATTATCCCCGCGATAGATGACTTTGGCTCACAGTATTACAACGATCATCACTTTCATTATGGTTATTTTGTTTATACCATGGCGGTATTAGCCAAACTTGATCCATCATGGCTACACCAACCTATACAATCCACTGGCGGCAGTGTCACGCCACTTGACTGGACTAAATTCCTGATTCGTGATTATGCTAATCCATCACATGAAGATCCTTACTTTCCCTACTCGCGTCATGCGGATGCGTTTGATGGACACTCCTTTGCTTCTGGTATTCCTGTCGCGTTTGCAAATGGTCGCAATCAGGAGTCCGTGAGCGAGGCGGTGAATGCCTACTACGCCATTGCGCTGCTGGGCAAAGCACTTAATGACAAAACGATCGCGGATTGGGGCAATGTATTGCTGACACAAGAGTTGCGCGCCGCTCACATCTATTGGCAAATTCCGAATGACAGTGATGTGTATGTGCCAGATTTCACAAAAGACAATAAAATGACCGCCATTGTCTGGGATGGCAAAACGGACAGACATGTTTTCTTTCCGTGCCTGAAAGACAAACCTAATGCGCTGGAATGCTCTTACGGCATTGAAATGATGCCCTTCACAGCCATTACTTCACAGCTATTACAAAAACCGTGGATAAATGAATTTTATGGCGATCTCACCAAAGTTTATAATAGTTCGCTAACAAGCAATCCGGCGTGGAGTCTGCAATTACTCAAGGGACGCGTCATGGGCGCGCCGGCTAGCGCGCGCGATGAAATTTGGAACGAAGCGATGAAAAGCAGCAGCAAAGACACTTATGACGATGGGGATTCTAAAACGAATACACTCTACGTTATTGCGACACAGCCATTGATTAAGTAAGCAACTCTTGGCGTAGCCCGGATCAAACGCGCTTTTTGCGTTTAATCCGGGGAAATATGATCTCGAGTGGCACTGACCCCCGGATGAAATACAAAAAGCGTATTTCATCCGGGCTATACTTTGGTCAAATTTTCTTTTGAGCTGCTCTCTGAAAATACTTTTCAACGCTATTACCATTTGCGTCTTCTAAAGCACGATCAGCTCCATGCTCAAGCAACAAATTGATTATTCGTTCATCACCCTTTTCCAGCGCATAGTGGATCGCGGCTTTATTTCCTGCGCCAGCTTGTTCATTGACTTGTATCAACAAAATGTGTTTTTCATCTAGCAAACGCTTAACAACGAGATACGCTTTTTCTCCAGTCCCGGTGCAAGCCATACGCAAGGCACGCGAAAAACAAGACGGATGTTGCAAACCCTGATCAAGGCATTCATGTAAATTTTTATATCCAACACTGCCCGTGATATTATTGATGTCGGCGACAATTTTTTCCTTGGCCTCCATGCTGAAAAAAAACAGCTCAGCGCCTCTGTCGGGCAAAACCATACTTTGCGGATCAATCATAGCTTCGATTTGAAGCGGATGTAATTGCACCCCCTCCATCCTGACACTTTCCATGAAACATTCTATCAAAAAGGGTTTCACGTGCTTAAATGAGAACGGTTTGCCTCTTAGTTCGGCAAATTGTCTAAATGAAGTTTTATATTTTTCCAGATCAGGATCACTTATTTTGGTAAGCGCCATCAGATCCGTGAGCAAGGTTGCGCGCATTGGCACATAATCTTTTTTTCTATACTCCGTCGCTGCGAGCGTCTCGGGAAACTTCCAACCAGGAACAACTGCTTCAAAATAATCTACCATCGCTTTTTGTTTCCGGTAATCTTCAAATAAACAACAAATATTAAAATAAGGATCTAAAGCGATTTTATTACCCTCAGCATCTTGCACCACAACAAAAGCATGGTTGTTTTTAGAATCCTCATTCAACATGACTTTAATAATCAGGGGAAACTCATCTTCCATCATCATTAAGTCGATAATTAAACGACTGCTTAATTCACCACAATCACCATGACCAATGACTTGAAGCACAGATGCTTCAATTGTCAGTCTTTGCCTATGCTCTTTTGATTTATTTATAACACCCATTAAACACTGCAGATATGCCTTTACCATAATAGAGCAATAGATACGCTGCACGACTTGCAACGCATCGGGACGCTTCATTAATTCGGGAATCTTAGCTATGGCGATGACAGGGCATAACTTGCGCTGCAAATAACGCTCAGTAAAGTAATAGTCTGAATTATAACGCCGCATGAGCGCTTTAAAGCGCTCCATGTTTTTTCTAAGCATATGAAATATCTCGAATTGTGTATTATATTATGCTGTTATTGTACACAATTATTCGATATTTTGCACCTGCTCGCGCACCTGCTCGATAAGAACTTTCATTTCGATAGCAGTGTGCGTGATGACAGTATCCGTCGATTTGGAACCGAGTGTGTTTGCTTCACGGTTTAATTCCTGCAACAGAAAATCCATGCGCCGGCCGATAGGGCCACCCTGCTTTAACACACGGCGCACTTCGCCGATGTGTGTTTCAGTGCGCTCCAGTTCTTCCGCCACGTCAATTTTTTGCGCGAACATCACCATCTCTTGCTCAAGACGCGTGGGATCAAGATCTAGTTTCACATCGGTGAATCGTTTTAATAATTTTTCGCGTTGCGCCGTCATAATATCCGGCAATGCTTTGCGTACTTTCGCGATTTCCTGTTGCATAGCGTCCATGCGCTGCAAGAATAGTTGCTTTAATTCTTCGCCTTCTCTCGCGCGTGCCGCGACCAATTCATCGATGGTCTGATCAATTTGCACAAATAATTCATTTTCCAGATTTTCCAGATTAGCTTCGCGTGTCTCGAGCACACCGGAAAATCGCAGAATATCAGCAGGACTAATGGCGGAAGGGTTATCCAGATATTTACTGATTTTTTCCGCCGCCGAACATAATTCTTTCGCGTATGCTTCATTAATTTCCAGCATGGAACCTGACACATCGGCCGGATACTGAAAACGCATGGCGCATTCAATTTTACCACGCTTGATTTTTTGCCTGATGCGCTCACGCACTGCCATGTCAAATACACGCAAAATCTCCGGCAGATGCAAGCTGATTTCCAGATAACGATGATTGATAGAACGCATCTCGCACACCAGATGTCCCCACTCTCCCTCACGTTGCGCGCGCGCGAACGCTGTCATACTGTATATCATGCTAATTTATCCTCACTTTTGCGTAATACCCCGTGAATGCCACGCGCCGCCAATTTGCTTTGCGCTTCGTTGATTTGATCTTTTTCCTGGTAAGGCCCTACTTGCACACGATAGACCAAGTGTTCATCCATGTAGGCTTTTACCACTTTCGTCGCCAGCCCTTCTTCGGCCAACTCTTGACGAATTTTGTTTGCCGAGGCCGCGTTACTGTAAATGCCCGTCTGGA
>DAIDIB010000117.1 GCA_027459575.1 Gammaproteobacteria bacterium
AGTAGTGAAGTGGATGTTGATAACGATAGAACACTGGCTTTACTTGCCAAACAAGCCGTAAGTCATGCTAGAGCGGGCGCGGATGTTATCGCGCCAAGTGGCAATATGGATGGCATGGTCGCGGCTCTGCGTCACGCGCTGGATCAAGCTGGCTTTTCTCATTTACCGATTTTAAGTTACTCTGTTAAATATGCTTCCGCCATGTATGGGCCGTTCCGCCAAGCGGCAGAAGGCGCGCCGCAATTTGGTGATCGCCGCACGTATCAGATGGATGTTGCCAATAGCAAAGAAGCGCTGCGTGAATGCGCGCTGGATCTTAATGAAGGCGCGGATATGCTGATGGTAAAACCGGCGCATACTTATCTCGATATTATTTATCGCGTCAAGCAAACTTATCCTGAAATTCCTTTGTGTGCTTATCATGTGAGCGGAGAATACTCGGCACTTAAAGCCGCAGCGGATAAAGGTTGGCTGGATGAGCGCAGAAGCGCGCTGGAAGTGTTAACTTCTATTCATCGCGCCGGTGCGGATTTTATTATTACTTATTTTGCCAAAGATGTGGCAAAGTGGCTTAAGGCGTAATCTTAACGAACTGCACGTGTCTTAAGCGGCAGGAACCGGAGATTGGAGTGCGTCAACTACTTTCTCTAATGATTTATCTTTATATTGATTAAAGAAGCCAAACGCGACTCGTGATAAAATACCCGAAGTCATCACACAGCCAAAGCCAATACCAAGCGCCAACGGCAAACCAATAACAGGCATACAGCCAATTAAAACAATACTCGCTGCAGCAAGCAACCCAGCAGTCACAAATAGCACGGTATGCTTATTCATGGTCTCCGCTAATTTTTTACCCCAATCATACTTAACCACTTTATCTTTTAACTGTGTATATTCTTGCTCATTAATTTCGTCTTTGCCAACTTGCGTTAACACTTGTGTCAGCAATTCGATTTTAACAAGCTGTTGCGCTGGATCTGCCGAAGCATTAAAAGCTTCTTTAACATCATCAAGCACTTCCTGTTTTGCTGTTTTGAGTTCGGAGCCGTCGGCCAATGTGTCAAGATAGCTGCGATATGACTTCTTTGCCGCTTGATACGTAGCAAGCAATTTATATTGTTGTTTGTGATCTGCATATAACCGCATCAGATATCTTAATTCATCTGATACAACCCGCTTTTGTGGTTCTTCTTTTTTAAGGTTTAATTCGGCTTGGACGATAGCCGCGTAATATCCGTTCAAAACAGCCATATTGAACATTGCCGATGCTTCTGTTAATTGCCGTTCTTCATAAGGTTTATCCTTAACAGATTGAGCCAGCGGATTAAAAATAACATTGGCAAAAAAAGAAGACATTGCTTCCTGAGCAGAAATGCGTTGTGGAAAAATTTCGGGGTGGCCTTGTTCGTAGTTAGGGGCAAGTGCATAACGTCCAACAACCGCTATAGCTAATTGATCCCAAGCGATACGATCTTGTGGGCTAAGCGTTGGCCAAAGCCTTACCAGCTCAGGCACCATGGAAGATAGAAAATCTCTATTAAACATGCGCTTACCCCTCGTTTAGGCAATATACTTTTATATAATACTTATTATTATATCTGGATATTATTAAGATACAATTAAACGAGGTGTCTATTTTTTACCCTCTCCTCCTCTTGGCGAAGGGCTGGGGGTTGGCACACCGGATTCTGATGAAGTTGTATAGGATTCGCTATCAGAAGCATCAGCGCTACTGACAGATGTTTTTTTCTTCGGGTTTTCCATTTCTTTAAATTGACCCTTTTCATCCGCCTCAAAAAAGCGCATAGGCTTACGACGTCGTTGAGGTGTTACGCTTGCCAGTTCTACCGCTTTTCTAGCCTGCGCATGACGGGATTTAACCGCTCCCACTTCAGCACCAACAACGGCTTTACCGGCTTTCTCATCACTGGTTGTTGTTGCGATAGGTGGCAGAGGCTGTTGACCTGCTTTACGTAACAGCGCACTTGTTGCATCTGACAGCACATCAAACGATCCTTGTAGTTTAACAAGCGCCGTTGTTAATTTTGTATTTTCCTCCGCCAGCTTAGTAGCCTGCTGTTCCAGTTCTTTTCTTGATTTTGTTTCCTCAGCAAATCGTTCAGCTAAAAATGCTTCCGCACCCTCGCCAATCACTTTTTGTAGTTCCTGATTGGCTGAACGCTGCTGTTCGGTTGCTGTTCGCAGCCCAGCTATTATCTCTTTTTGTTCAGCCAAAGCTGCGGAAGATCGTTGTTCGAGTTCTAAAAATTGCTTTTGAATAGAATCCACTGTTTCATCTAGCATTTTTTTATGCTCATCCTGCATTTTTTCCACGGTTAATTTATGCTCTTCCTGCATTTGCTTAATGGCAGCTTTATGTTTAACATCACTTGCTTCGAGCTGCATTTGTGCTGCCTTCAATTCTTCATGTAATCTTCCAATTTCACTGGATTTTTTCGCAGACTCTTTATTCGCCTCTTCCAGCTTGCATTCCATTTCTTGTAATTTCTTCAATTCTGGTGGAGTGGTAACATTTCTTAAGCGTTCAATTTCCCGCTCTAAACGTTCTTGTAGTTTTTTCAAATCAGCGATTTCACGTCTTGGCGCATCCAGCCTTTGACGCTCAGATAATTCAGACTGTTTGATCTGACGCTTTAAAGCATCAACTTCGAGAGATTTTTCGCTGGTTTCTATTCTTGCTTTCGTAATTTCTTCACGAGCATCTTGCGTCTCCAGAAGAATAAATTGTGCTGTGGCGGCTTTTAACAGATTATCTTGTACCAGCGATACAAAATCAGCGGCTAGCGATCTGGCATCTATGATTAAACTATCGTAAGAGCTTCCTTTCGTTTTAGCCGTTATTTTTATTTCTTCTGATAATAGTTGATCATTGTTGAGAAACTTTGAGAAAATCTGAAAAGCTGTTGCTATGTTTTTCCATTTGGTAAAATCGGAGTATGAAACATCTGGCCTGTCGTACCATTCATTCGCCATTGTCTCTATAAATTCATTAAATTTTTTTCGTAGATATTTAACATTGGTGACATGAATTTGATCTTTGGCAGTTCCATCGGCAATACGGTCTTCGTATTGTTTTATTTTCTGATCCAGCGTTACTAAGACGGGATTTTTTTCTAAAATATCCGCTATTTTAAGCTCGCGTGCCGTGCTCATAGGACACCTCGCTTTGTGACGTTTTATATGGTTTTTTTTATAGCTTTAATTAATTATAGCATCTGCACAACCGGGGATTATTTACTAGTGAATTCAGAAAGTTACCCAGTGAATTCATTCAACTGGAAGATAGGCAGCAACACGGCAAGCACGATAAACAACACAATAACACCCATCAGCAAAATAACCGCGGGTTCAAACAAGGCGAGACTCACATCGATCAACCGGATAATCTCACCTTCCTGATCAATGGCCACACGTTCCAGCATACTTTCTAACTGACCACTCGCTTCACCACTCGCGATCATGTGCACACTCATCGGTGAAAAATATCCCGTCTGTTTTAAGGCTAAATGAATCGCCCCACCTTCACGCACCCGATGCACCGCTTCCTGCACCGATTTTTTAATGGGAATACTGGTAATAAGCTGCGCCGAAATGGTCATCGCTTCAAGCACCGACACGCCCGCCGCGGAAAGAATAGACAAAGTACGTGCGAAACGTGCGGTGTTAGAAATTTTAATCGCATTACCGATGAGTGGCAACTTCAACAGGAACACATGAACACGCTCGCGAAAAGCCTCGTTCTTTTTCATAGTGCGCATAAAAATGACGACAGCTACTACGATAATCAATAACAGATACAAACCATAACTACGCACAAAATCGCTGATGCCGATTAATACTTGCGTTAAGCCCGGCAACGCCTGGTTCAAATGCGAGTAGACCGCGATCATTTTGGGCACAACGTATTCCAGCAAAAAGCCGACGATAGCAAATGCGACTAGCACAATCATGCTGGGGTAAATTAATGCGGTGCGTAATTTTGTGCGCATGTTGTATTGCTGTTCCGTGTAATCCGCGAGTCGCAACAACACCTTATCCAGATGGCCAGTTTTTTCACCCGCGGCGATGGTGGCGCAAAATAACGAGGTAAATGCTTCGGGATGTTCTTGTAAGGCTGTGGCGAGTGGATGACCTTCCAGCACTTTACCGCGCACGGAAAGAATAATCGCTTTCACGTGGGGCTTTTCACTTTGCTCTGATACAGCAAGCAGTGATTCTTCGACTGGCAACCCAGCGGCAAGCAAAGTGGCGAATTGGCGGGTGAATAAAGCGAGTTCTTTGCTGCTGAGTTTTTTCTGGTGACTAAACATCATTTGCAAAGTTGATGTTCCTGCAGCCGCTTTTTGGCGTGCAGGACGAACGGAAATAGGCACCAGCGCGCGCTCACGCAACAATTGTCGCGCGTGTTTTTCACTCTCGGCATCGATAACGCCTTTTTGCTCGCGGCCGGTGTTGGAGACAGCTATGTAGTGAAATGCTGGCATTAAACCACCTCTAAACTATACACTTGCTCCCCGGATGAAATTTAAAAAGCAAATTTCATCCGGGCTACACCCACTAAACGATACAGTGCTCCTCGGACATAAAAAACATGCCCGGGCTACTCGCGAAGCGGCAGGTATTGAACGGCGGACCGGGAGGCTCTGTTTC
>DAIDIB010000118.1 GCA_027459575.1 Gammaproteobacteria bacterium
GATTAATTGCCTGCGACATAGCATTAGTTAAAAGGTTAGTCTGTAATAAATTCGCGCCTTCCTGCGAAACATTAGTCAAAAATCTATACCCCTCCTGAAGATGAGACAGTAATTGGGTTTTTCCAGTTTTGCTGTTACCTAAAATTTGAGCTCCATAAATGGTCGCGGCATTATTAATTTCATTCGTCCAAATTTTATCAAGTTGAGCTGCGCCCTCATTGCAAACAGCAATTCCACCGTTCATTGGAAATGCACGTGCAATCGAGGTGTGGTCTTTGATAAATTGCCAAGGATTATCTGCGTGCATTAACTCTTGCACCGTGTATTTATTTAGTAATAAGTCATAAAATACACATTGCTGCATAAATTCATTCAAGGTATCGGAAAATTCAGGATCAGTAATTTGAAAATTGCTGGCGGCAAGCACTAATTTAGATCCCATCAACATGCCTGTTTTCTGATAAGAAACGTCGTCTGGCATATGAAGAACGGTTTCGACTACTTCCGTAAAACCCTGTCCGATGCGTGAGGTAAAACTTGCAAAGAGCGCGAGGGATAATGGCACGTTATCTGCAATGCGAGGTTTATTATCTATTCCGGTAAAATCTTCGATAGCGACAGTCGCTTTAGGATAAAGCATGAGGGAGGTGACCATCACATATAAACCGGCCCATTTCATTAGTACAGTAACATCTCGTGAGCGGCTAAATAACAAGACAGCAGAAAATCCTCCCAAGATCACTGCCAAGTTAGTGATGGCGCCAATGGTAGATTTATTATTGAAGATTGCAGCAATCGCATTAAATACACTTTCCAAATAATCACCGCCACCGATGGTATATACTTGTAATGTTACCGACATACATCACTCCTTAGTGCATTGATTTTGCCCACGTCAGTGAATTACCCACACGTGTAGACAATTGCCCTGCCAGAATTTGCTCTAACACTTGAGTTTGCTCAATGAGTTGCATCGCCATATTGATGCGGTTTTGAGCATTGTGTTCTTCTGCTCGCACATCACTCATTGCCATGTTAATGCCTTCCTGAAATTGCGACATAATCTCAGCCGGATATTGCAACGAACGACTTGAAATTCGCACAAGATCAAGGTTTTCCTGTAAGTACTGAAAAAGAATGTCAGTGGCGATCACATCAGCGTAACTTTCTACATCCAAAATATTTGGATTTTTTTGATAAGCGGCCTGCACATTTAATATTTTATAAATAGGAATACGAGTTGATTCGATTAAACCCTTTTCTTCATTATTAAGTTTTTCATCCTCAGTAATAATTTTTCGTCCAATATTACTAAGTAGTTTAACAATCCGTGCTTTAAGTGCTGAATCAGTTGAGATATTAACTGTTTGTGTTGTTGGATTTAAGCATTGCGTCGCTTCATCGCACTTATATATAGTCGCTTTATTACCGTCGAGTATCGCTTTAAAAAGTGAATGGTCTGTTGCCAATGAGGGAAGCACAGCAAAGTGGCTAGTGGCATCTTTTCCAGCACCGGTTTTTTTAATAATAATACTGCCTGACAATGACATTAAGAGTTCAGAAAACTCAGTATCATTTGCCGTCAATTTGTTTGCCTGTAATGCTTTCCACACTAAATTGCCATTATCTAACACGAGGTTTTTATACGCAGGATTTTTTGCTCCCGCATCCATTGTGCTGTCGAAATTATATTTTCCATCATCAGAATTACAGCCCTGTCTAGCAGCCGCCCAATCACTAAACATACCTGTACTGGCACCCACATCCTTACAAACTTGTTGCTGCGCTGCGCGGGTACGTGGCCATAATCCACCGACTAGTCCTTCTGCCGTTTCACACGAATTAATGTTGAACTGGTTGACTTTATTTGCCATGTCCTGAATATATTTCATGGTATTCGCGATCTGAGGTGTTACTTCCTCCATCATCAGGGTGAACGCGTAGCCTTTGGCATTATTCATCACATTACGCATCATACTAACGAGCTGTTCATTATTAACAAAGGAAATGCCACCCGCAAAAGCATCGATACCGCCGCAACCTGAACGAAAGCTAGGTAAATCAACCTGAATAAGTTGCACATTCCTCACCTGGCTCCTGGCAAATAAACTGCCACCACTGTAATAACCTGCTTGTTGCCCTTGATAGGCACGCGGACTGGTGGTATTCGTCATCATGCCAAGCCCATTGAAGAAATTATTTAAATCGCTGTTTATATCCGCGTGAGCAAGAGGTGATAGAAATAACAAAAAACACATTAATAGGAATCGCATCATGTTCTTACCCCTTGATATTGCGTCATGATTTTATAGATGTTATCTCTTAATTCCGTCTCACTCGTTAATCCGTACGCAACAGGAAAAGCTTTTTGTGTGTAAGGGTTAACTGCAAATAAGGCCGGTGTCATCGAAACATGAAATTGTTGTGCTTGACCTGTATCATTTTTTGAATGAGGAAATTCAGGTAGTGATATGCCATCCAAGGTGATAGGTATAAGTGGAATACCATACCGGCCAACAAAGCTTAATAAAACTGGCGCAAAACGCTTGCAGTATGGACAAGTGCTCTTATAGAAAAAGAACAACCCATACTGTTGCTTGAACAGATTGATTGCAGCATCTTTCTTTTTAGATTCTTCTTCCTGATAAACTTGTATACCTACCTGATTCGTTGGGTGTGCCAGGGAATAATCTAACTCAGGATGCGTTAATAAAACTTGTTGCCAAACAGTCGATAAATGGTCAGCTCGCTGATTCAATTGGTTTTGCAACTTAATATAGCGTTCAACATTCTCAGGTGTTGGGTTCAAAATGGCAGTATCAAGTGCTGATTTGATATCTTTACGTATTGTATCGACTTGCTGGGTTGCACTTTTTTGAGTGTTGATAGGTGCATTTGGCTTTTTGGCCTCTTCTTTCGGATCATCATACCAATGCCAACCCACCGCGTGATTTGTGTAATAACCAGCAGCATGACAATTCATAGTAATAATCGATACAAGTAATGCCATAATCAGTTTCTTAACCATTAGCTGTCCCCGATTCTTGGAAACGCTCAACATGTTGCTGTATTAATTGCTGCATCTCACCCGCATTAACTTGTTTCATTTTTCTTACCATGTCGTCGTATAATTCCTGACCAAAGTTGACGCGTGAGAAATCAATGCGTTGTAATTCCTGGGGTGAAATACCTCGACAATTTGGGTGTTTGGCATCTCCAAATTTAATACGTAATTGTCCTCGCCTGCCTTGCTCCTGAATTACTCGAGCAATTTTGGAATTGAACACACAAAATGCTTCTTTGTGCTCCGTGCAAATACCAGCGATTTGACTCGAACAATAACGACCGACTTTGATAGCAAGTTTTTTCTCACGTGTATCGCCTAGTGCTTTTTCTTCATCACTGCAGTGTGCAAGATGAATATCCTGACCCCAACCGCTTTCATTGCAACAATTGCTAAAATTACCTGCATCATCCCGACATTCGAGTGATCGACCTTTAAAGATTGCATTGGCATCAAATGATTTGATTGCCTCATTGGTGGCAGCCAGTGACACAACCGCTTTACCAAAATCTTTATTGGGTTGATACCCATGATCGACACAATTACCGTCCAGGCAGTAATCACTCCCGTCGCCACAGACCACATCGGCGGTATTCACACAAGCCTGTTGTGGGCAACGGTAGGATTGCTTACTCGCCATACAAATGCCAGCAACCGTCTTTTCGCAGGTACTAGAGATTTGCTCGCAACCATCAAGCTGAGTTTGTTGACATGTTTCTGCGTACTCGCCACTATTGCAGGTATAAGTTGTCTTTTTAGACCAACATGGACGCGTCACCGAGATGCCATTGATGACTCTAGTGCTGTCTTTTGACGTGCAAACATCCGTGCCAGTTGGTTGACATATCCCTTGTTGTTTTAGCAAATCGAGATAATTGCACTCATTGCTCCAGCTTTCTTCAATGGCGGGTTCTTGCCAATAAGGGAATTGAAATTTGAGCACGACATCAAATGGTTTGGACTTTCCTTCTGGCCGTCTTAAATTAATTTTCGTGATTAAGCCATTTTGGCAAGAAGGGGCTTCGAGCAATCGCTCATTAACTTTATACCCACTGTTATTATCCATTCCAATGTAGTTGAGTGTAAGATGAGGACAGTTAGAGGTAGGCAATGTTGGTTCGATCGTGAATATTTTTATTTTACCGCCAGAAGATGCATTAATTTTACCCGTTCCTATATTAAAATTGACCGTGGCATTTCTAACCCGGTTTGGACTAACCATTTGAACATGTACTTTTATCGTTTGGTATGCTTGCTGCGGTTGAGCGGTATTAATAATCAAATTACGTTGGCAACTCATGGTCTTGTGGAGTGATGAAGCAATACACATTCTTTCAATGTAGCGCATCTCACAGGTTTGTTTAGCGTGACAGTCAACATACTTGCCAGTCATGCCATGTATAATATTATCGGCGTCGCTTTGTATGAGGATCGAACGCTTTATATCCGTATCAGTAGGACGAATGGTATATTGCCTACCGTGGCCAACGCGATCGAAGAACCGAAGTACACCGTGGTGCGGCACTACG
>DAIDIB010000119.1 GCA_027459575.1 Gammaproteobacteria bacterium
AGTAATGCAACGCTTTGCGTGGAGATTGATATGCCAGCATATCCTTATCATGCATTTTCAATAAAATACTTTGTGAAAACACTTGATCATCATCTAAAATTATTTTTTTCGTTGGATAAAAACAAACTGGAATAGATGTCATCATATTTAATCCTGAGAAATATTATTGTTTACTATTTAATAATTCTTGTATTTGATTCGCCGTTTTAAGCAAGTTAGAAGTATTTAGTGTCAATAAAGGTAAAATTTCAGCGGAGACAATTTCATTTATTAAATTTGCGGCGACCGCTTTTTGATAACCATCAACCAATCCAGGTAAAAGATCTTCCAATACACTCGCTATCGTTTTAATGGTGCTTAGTTTCGTATTAATATTATGTAAGAGCATGCTATCCATTGTGTTTGTATTATCTAAAGGGATGGATCCAAGCAACTGCTCAATGCTAATGCCAAAATAATTCGCAATGGGCTTCAGCGTTAAAATCTGCGGATTTTCTGTTTCACCCGTCATTAGGCGATATACAACAGGCTGAGTCACGCCGGTCTTTCTTGCTAACTCGGCGGAGCTTATCCCATTCTTAGACATGAGATGAGTAAGAACGCTAGCTAAATTTTCCATATTGATTATCACTTACAGATTTATATGTGTTATTGCATATTATTGATATGCCATTGCATTGTCAATGCGATTGATTGTTATTTGATCTTAATTTAACTATTGGCGATATTATTGCGGTTAAAGATTAATTATTGTTCAAATTAGCATTTCTATGACAAAGTTATTGACTCCAAAAAGTTCGACATATATTCTTCATTGCATAATTTAATATGTTTATTTGCATTGAATTGGCTGCTCAAAACCTGGGCACACCACTTTATAAAAATGATCAAAATGAGGCTGGCGCTATGAGAACAATATTTCATTTACATAAAAGTAGACCAGAATGGATGAGTGAGTTTTTTGATGAATGGCAAATTATCTATAAGACAGAAAAACATTTAATCATGACATTAAGTATTATCGCTATGATATTAATTACAATCGTAACAATTCATAATAAGGCAAACGCGGCTAAACATGCTGAAATGGGTGTTGTTAATTTGCACCCCAATTAGACCACTCCAGCCGCACCTTAATTAGACCACCTCAACCGCAGGCTAATTAGACCAGGGCAAACGCACCCTAATTAGACCACCTTCAGCGTGTCAAACAGACGTTTAACCCGAGTACTCTATTCTTGATACCAATCAAGGAGGATGACTCATGGCAAAGCGGAGAATCGACATGTACGAGTACCATCAAATTATCGTTCAGTTTCGCATGGGAGTCAGCATCAGAGGGATCGCCAAGGCTGGGTTGGCGAGCAGAGTCAAGGCCAAGGAGATATTCGTCGTTGCCACCGAGCAGGGCTGGCTGGACACACATAATGACATGCCCAGCGATGAGGTGTTGGCTTCGTTCTTTAATTTAGCGCCATCATCACCAGCATCCCAACCATCAGTGCTGCCTTACCAGAAACAAATTACAGAGTGGCACCAGCAAGGTATTCAAGGGAGTGTTATTCACGCCGTGTTGCAACGTCAGCATGGCTTCCGTGGGTCGTATGATGCTGTGCAGAGGTATATAAAAAAGATCAAGGATAAATCACCAACAGTTAGCATGATACTGGATTTCAAACCCGGCGAATGTGCGCAGGTTGATTTTGGGGCAGGCCCATCATTAATTGATGAGCGAACCGGTGAGGTGATCAAGACGTGGATTTTTGTAATGGTATTGGCGTGGAGCCGACATCAATACGCCGAACTTGTGTTGAATCAAAATGTGGAAACATGGCTGGGATGTCATCGGCGCGCATTCGAATGGTTTAATGGCGTACCAAAAAAAATTACGATTGATAATCCAAAGTGCGGGATCACGAAAGCATGTTATTACGATCCTGTTGTGCAACGTTCTTATAGAGAATTTGCGGAGAGTTACGGGTTCATCATATCAGCTTGCCCACCGCGAGATCCGAAGAAAAAAGGACGCGTGGAATCTGGAGTGAAGTACGTAAAAAATAATTTTGTTCCACTGCGTGAATTTCATTATTTGGTTGTTGGCAATCAGGAATTAAAAAAATGGGTTTTAGAAACAGCAGGCAATCGTATTCACGGTACTACGCGAGAAAAACCACTAACTTTGTTTGAAGTTGAGCGCGTTCTCCTGACGCCATTACCAGCTTCGCCGCCAGAATGTGCAGTCTGGGAGAAAGTAACGTTGCACGGTGATTGTCATGTTATGTATTTAAAATGCAGATACTCAGCACCATACAAACTTGTTGGTCAATCCCTTTGGTTGCGTGCTACTGAGACAACGGTACGAATTTTTCAGGATCATGTTTTAGTGGGGGTTCACCCGCGATTATTTAAGCATGGCGATAAGCACACGATTACTGAACATTTACCACCTAATGCGATTGCCTATTGCATGCGTGATTCTCGATGGTGTCTGGAAAACGCTAAAAAAATTGGCACATATTGCGAGCAGGTCATTCAAAAATTATTAAACGATTCTGTCGTCGACTATTTACGCGCGGCACAGGGCATTATTGGGTTACAAAAGAGTTATGGCAATGCGCGACTGGATGCTGCCTGCCGACGTGCGCTTGTCTTTCAGAGCGCACACTATCAAACCATCAAAGGCATCTTAAAAAAGGGGTTGGAGTATGCTCCACTTCCAGAACAGGAAGCGTTTGATGAATTGACAGAAACATACACTGGAGGCGGACGGTTCTGTCGCAACACATCAACTTTACTTCAATAATTAACAGGAGATCATTTCCATGACACATCCAATGCCAGAAATTAATGTTATGTTAAAACAACTAAGACTGTCCCACATAATGGATTATTTACCACAGCGAAACCGTGAATCGATTGAAAGGAAATTAGCATATCCTGAGTTTTTATCGCTTATTTTGCAGGATGAAATGTTAGGGCGCGAAAATAAAAAGCTGCGTGCACGAATAAAACGCGCCTCCATTCGAGGCGATAAAACACTGGAAAACTTTGACTTTGACTTTAATTCCAAAATCAATCGCGTGCAAATTCAGGAGCTTTCATCGTGCCGCTTTATAACTGAAAAATCTCCCGTGCTAATTGTGGGGCCCACTGGAACAGGAAAAAGTCACATTGCACAGGCACTAGCGCATTGCGCCATCAGGCGAGATATTGATGTTTTGTGGCTATCACAAAGTAAATTATTCAGTGAACTTCAAGCATCAAAAGCCGCTGGTCGATATGAAAAAAAATTCGCTGAATTTGCCAAGGTCACTTTACTTATCATTGACGATTTCGGACTGCGACCAATGCGTTCACCGCAGGACGAAGACTTCCACGAGCTTATCTCAGCACGGTATGAATGTGCACCCACCATCGTTACCAGCAATCTCGCTTTTAGTGAATGGGGCAATGCATTTCCAAACCAATTGCTGGGCGCCGCCACACTCGACCGTCTTCGTCACAATGCTCATCGCGTTGTGATTGAAGGCCCCAGCTTCAGGGGTTGTGTTATTGATAAATCAGGGAAAAACATGGAAGAAAAAATATAGGTTGATGAGAGGTATTTTTTAGCCCAAAATCACCACGGTTTTTGACGCGTTTTGGACGGTTTAAAGTGGTCTAATTAAGGTGCGGTTGAGTGGTCTAATAAGGGTGCGGTTTGACAGGTGTTTGTGTTCGCCTTTCAAAATTAACCTCGCTATACTTCAAACCAAATTACACTAAATGAGGCTGACCATGACATTACGTTCTTATCAATTTATCGCAACAGCTCTATTTTCAATTCTGTTAGTGGGTTGCGCTCAAAACGTTTCTTCCACGACTTATACCGCTGGCGAAGTCGGTGTTGCTGCAAAAGTAGTTCCTGGAACAATCTTATCAAGACGAATAGTCACAATAGATGCGAATAGCGGCGTGGGTAGTGTTGCAGGCGCTGCTGCTGGAGCGGCTGGTGGTGCTGGTGTCGGCAGTAATACGCAAGGACATATTGTCGGTGCTGTGGGAGGCGCTGTGGTTGGCGGGCTTATTGGCAATGCGGTGGATCAATCTATGAATCGTCATGAAGGTATTGAATATATTATCAAGCTAAAATCTGGTGATACCATTTCGTTAGTACAAGCAGCAAACGTCCAATTT
>DAIDIB010000120.1 GCA_027459575.1 Gammaproteobacteria bacterium
TGCTTTTGGAATTCACGCGCGCGGTTGAGCAGGTTGGCCTGCATCTCGTCGAGTTGGGCGGTGAGGGTGCTGAGGAATTCCGCGCGTGGCACAGCCTTGCGTTCTTTGTATTCTTTGTCGCGGCGTCCCATAAACACAGCGTCGTTTTCAATTTCTTTGTTACCAATTTCCAGACGAATAGGCACGCCTTTCTTCACCCAGCTCCACGCTTTTTCGCCGCCGGTCAATTCGCGCGTGTCGATTTCAACGACGATGCGACGTTCGTGGTAATACATGTTGCGTAATTCATCGGCTAATTTTTCACAATAGCCAAGAATCTTCGCGCGATCTTCTTCTTTGTGAATCACAGGCAAAATCACTACATGCGTTGGCGCAATACGTGGTGGTACGATGAGTCCATTATCATCACTATGTGTCATGATCATGCCGCCTAGCAAACGTGTCGATACGCCCCACGATGTTGTCCACACTAATTCTTCTCTGCCTTGATCACTTAAATATTTAATGCCAAACGATCTTGAAAAGTGTTGGCCGAGGAAATGCGAGGTGCCGCATTGCAGCGCCTTTTTATCTTGCATCATTCCTTCGATGGTATAGGTATTGACTGCGCCCGGAAAACGTTCGCTTTCGGATTTCTCGCCTTTAATAACGGGGATCGCCATATACTCTTCAGCAAATCTGGCATACAAATCTAAAATTTTTAATGTTTCAGTCATCGCTTCTTTAGCCGTCGCATGCGCGGTATGGCCTTCTTGCCACAAAAATTCTGTCGTACGTAAAAACATGCGTGTGCGCATTTCCCAGCGCACAATATTCGCCCATTGATTTATCATCAGCGGCAAATCACGATAAGATTGCACCCAGCGTGAAAATGCGTCGCCAATAATCGTTTCAGACGTCGGACGAATAATAAAAGGTTCTTCCAGCGCACCGGCAGGAACTAACTTGCCATCCGCGTCTTTAGTTAAGCGTTGATGCGTCACAACGGCGCATTCTTTGGCAAAACCTTCAATGTGCTCCGCTTCTTTTTGCATGAAGCTCAACGGAATTAATAATGGAAAATAAACATTCTTATGTCCCGTTGCTTTAATCGCATCATCCAGAGCGCGTTGCATGTTTTCCCAAATGCCATAACCCCAAGGTTTGATGATCATGCAACCACGCACCGGTGATACTTCTGCAAGGTCGGCATTCTTAATGATTTGTTGATACCATTCGGGATAATTTTCCGCGCGAGTAGGCGAAATTGCGGTTTTTTGTGCTTTAGTTGATGTCATTTAATACTT
Source organism: Gammaproteobacteria bacterium (assembly GCA_027459575.1). Classification (GTDB taxonomy): domain Bacteria; phylum Pseudomonadota; class Gammaproteobacteria; order DSM-16500; family DSM-16500; genus Aquicella. The sequence continues at coordinate 1,287 of DAIDIB010000120.1, forward strand.
GCTCCACATGTCCTGGTACTTTCACTTTGCGCCATATCGCGCGAATGATGCCTTTTTCATCGATTAAAAACGTTGAACGCTGAATGCCTAAAAACGTTTTGCCAAACATGCTTTTTTTGTTGATGACGCCATAGGCTTCGCACACATCGGCGTTGTCATCAACTAGTAAGCTGAATGGCAGCTCGTATTTATCTATAAATTTGGTGTGAGTTTTGGCGCTATCCTTTGAAATGCCAAAAACTTCGACGTCATGTTTTTTAAATTGTTTGTACATGTCTCGAAAATCACACGCTTCTTTGGTGCAACCTGGCGTATTGTCCTTGGGATAGAAATACAGTATGACCTTCTTGCCGCGTAATTTGCTCAACGTGACCTTGTTTTCATTCTCATCGAGTAAGGTGAAGTCGGGTGCTTTGTCGCCAATAGTCAGAGCCATATGCTGTCCTCTAATCTGGATCCCGGCTTTCGCCGGGAAGACGCTAAGGATAGCATTATCCCTGTAATTGGTGTAGCCCGGATTAAACGTCGTCCCGGCGAAAGCCGGGATCCAGTCCAATTAATCCGGGGTGCGTCTAGTTCGTCAGTCTATTACCAACAAACCCGCCACCTACCGCGCCAGCAATCGTACCCGCCGTGCTGCCGCCAGTTAACGCGCTGCCAGCAACACCGCCAGCTACCGCGCCGACCACCGTTCCCGTGTCTTTGCGTTCTGATTGAGTGCAGCCTGCTACGAAGCTAACAACCATAACAAGTGCTAATGAAGCTAATAGAGTCTTTTTCATGGTAACACCCCGTCCTTTTTGTAAGAGTTACCCTTTTATTTTATCAGCTATTTGAGATAGTGGACTCGAAAAGAGCCTTGCTTGTTGATTGTTAAGGCATTCCATAACCAGGGCATGAGGTTGTTAAGGGTCTTATCCAGCTGCCAAGGTGGATTAATAATGACCAATCCAGTACCATTTAAATGATTAGGCAAGTCCGGAAAAATGGTTAATTCTGCCGCTAATATTTCCTGCTCAATGTCCGTCTTGAGCGCGCGATAAAAACGTTCAAGCTGAGGCTTTTCCTTGATCGGGTACCAAATGGCATATACCCCCGAGCCAAAACGTTTAAGAGCGGGATGCAGACTATGCGCGATACGTGTAAATTCATCCGGATTTTCATAAGGTGGATCAATCAGAATAAAGCCGCGCTTTTCGTTAGGAGGCAGAAACGCTTTCAAGCCCAGAAAACCATCGGTGTGATGCACCGCGACTTGCCTGTCATTGGCAAACGTATTTTTTAGAGTGCGATATTCCTCCGCATGCAATTCACACGCGATCATGCGATCGTCGGCGCGCAGCAACTCGCGCGCCAGCAAAGGCGAACCCGGATAATAATTTAACGCGGCGACTTTGGTGCCCGAATAACGGGAATTAACATGATGCACACTGTGCAAATAGGTTTGTACAATCTCTGGCGGGTCAGGTTGCTGAATAATTTTTTCGACGCCATTCAAATATTCTTTGCTCTTTTGCGCTTCGGTAGAAAATAAATCATAAATACCCGTGCCAGCGTGCGTGTCCAGATAACAAAACGGCGTGGTTTTTTTCTGCAGCGACAAAATAATCGCGACCAGGCACACATGTTTGACTACATCGGTGAAATTTCCCGCGTGGTAACCGTGTCGATAGTTCATGTGTGCTTAATCCCACAACGGATAGGATTCAAAAGTAATTTCGCTGCCAAAAAATAATTTGGCGTTGGCTGCGAAAGACTCTGTATAGTCCGATAAATAAAAATGTTTGTTGCTGCTGCCATTGGTATTAAGCAAAGCATGTTTTTCAAGGTGGGTTTTTACCGCCGCGGCGACCGCGTCGGAAGAATCAATAATTTCCAGTGGCTTTTTATAGCATTTTAGAATGCGGTCTTTAATGATGGGATAGTGCGTGCAAGCCAACACTAAAGCATCGATTTGTTGCAGATCAGGATGTGACAGGTAAACATTTAATAAGCCATCCAGCACTTCATGATTGCCAAACTCTTCGATCGCCGAGGCAAGCAGGTTGGTCGCGTGCGAAGAAAGGGTTATGCCATGATTGGCATCATCGATTTTCTTTTTGTAAATATGCGAGTTGACGGTTTGACGTGTTCCGATTAAACCAATGCGCTTATGCTTGTATTTGTCTTTGAGCAAATGCACTACGGGATCGATCACATTCATGACATGTGCTTTGCTGCCCACGTACTCTTTTACTAACTCATAAGCCGCCGCGGAGGCGGAATTGCATGCGATCAAAATAAGTTTGCATTGCTGTTGCAATAACATGTGGGCGATTTTGATGGAGTAAGCTTGAATCGCCGCAGTCGATTTATCACCATAAGGCAGGTGCGCCGTATCGCCGAAGTAAATAATGTTTTCTTTGGGCAGATGGTTCACCAAAGCATGTGCGACGGTAAGACCGCCGATTCCGCTATCGAAAATACCAATAGGTTTTGTGGGTGTTTGATCATGTTTCATGGGCTAATCATACCGTATCTGGTGCATTGAATAAACTTATGTATAATAAAGTTTCACGTTTTCATTACAAAGGGAGTTGAACATGAAGAAAGTTACCGGAATCGTTTTAGCTATATTCATGGCAAGCGTATTTTTAAGCGGTTGCTATAATCAATGCAATACCTGTGAAAAACCAGCCCCAGCAGCTCATAAATGCTACAAGGGTGAAGATCAATAATATAGGTAGCCCGGAGTAAACGTGCTTTTTGCGTTTACTCCGGGGTTATATATCATTGCGC
>DAIDIB010000121.1 GCA_027459575.1 Gammaproteobacteria bacterium
GGACACATAAATCGTTTGTGGCGCGCGCGCGGTAAATTCATCAAAGCGCATTGGGCGATTATCGAGTGCGGAAGGTAAACGAAAACCGTACCCCACCAGCGTTTCTTTACGCGAGCGATCACCGCGATACATGCCGTTTAATTGCGGCACGGTGACATGTGATTCATCGATTATCAGCAAGGCGTCGTTCGGCAAGTAATCAAATAAAGTCGGTGGCGGCTCTCCCGGCGCACGACCAGATAAATAACGCGAATAATTTTCAATGCCTTGACAATAACCCAATTCTTGCATTAATTCTAAATCATACATCGTGCGCTGTTCTAATCGTTGCGCTTCCACTAATTTGTTTAAGCCATTCAACTCGCGCAAACGATGCTGCAAGTCTATGCGAATCTGATCAATCGCTTTAACAACTGTCTCGCGCTGCGTCACATAATGCGACTTGGGATAGATTGTTAAGCGCGGTACACGACGCAACACTTCGCCGGTCAGCGGATCAAAATACGCGAGATTATCAATTTCATCGCCTAGCAATTCGATGCGCACCGCTTCTTCGTCTGATTCCGCAGGATAGACATCAATTACATCGCCACGCACGCGATAAGTGGCGCGATGCAAATCCACATCGTTACGCGTGTACTGCAATTCTGCGAGGCGACGCAAGATATAGCGCTGATCGACTTTGTCACCTCGATCCAGATGCATCACCATGCTTAGGTACATACGCGGATCGCCGAGGCCGTAAATCGCTGATACTGTGGCTACAATGACCGCATCTTTGCGTTCAAGCAACGCTTTAGTGGCGGACAGGCGCATTTGCTCGATGTGTTCGTTGATCGAGGCGTCTTTGGCGATGTAGGTATCGGATGAGGGAACGTAGGCTTCTGGTTGATAGTAATCATAATAGGACACAAAATACTCAACCGCGTTATGGGGGAAGAATTCCTTCATTTCACCGTATAACTGTGCAGCCAGGGTTTTATTCGGGGCGAGTATTAATGTTGGCCGCTGAATAGCTTGAATCACGTTGGCCATGGTGAAAGTTTTGCCAGAGCCGGTGACACCGAGCAGGGTTTGATGCGCGAGGCCGTTGCGAATGCCGTCAATTAGAGTCGCTATGGCGGTGGGCTGGTCGCCGGCGGGTTTGAATTTGGATTGTAAGTCAAAGTGTTGTGTCATGTTTGCTCAAGAATCAAGTTCATCGGTGATACGGTAACCACGGCCCGGTAGGTCTGTTTTTTTTCTCGCTGCGCTGCGAAAAAGAAACAGAGCCTCCCGGTCCGCCGTTCGATACCTGCCGCTATCGCGAGTAGCCCGGACATGTTCTTTATGTCCGGGAAGCCTAAAAATCTTTTAAGACTTCTTTAAGCACTTGTCCGTATAATACTCCAATTCAGTACTTATAATATAGGTGGTAATTATGGGATTTTTCAAAAGAAACTGGCGAGAATTGTTGGTGGCGGGGATTTTTATCGCACTGATTATTGGACTTGCTGTGGCTGCGCCATATTTTGCGCCAGTTTATTTTCTTATGGCTTTAGACATGTTAGCTCCAACTGCCGCTGTAGTTAGTTCAGCACTTGGCTTAGCAATTAGTCCCATGGCTATTATTTATGGTATAGCAGCAGTGAGCGCATTGGTATGGGGTTTAGTGTCTGGCTTCGCTACCAGAATAATCAGAAATTGCTGTTGCTCGCCGAGCGAAGAGCAAAACAACAATGACAGACAAGCCGCCGAACCGTCAGCGCCACCAGCTTATTCACCACCATCATACGATGCGGGTCAACAGCAATCATATCTTGCAACTCAATTCGCAGCCGCTCCTCAAGCTGAACAAGTATTTTTTATTCCATCCGCCGATCCTTTACAAACAACGCAAGGCCCCTATACACCCGGTTTCTTGCAAACCAATACGGGAGAGTTTAGAGGCAGAGGCTGGATGTCACAGTTTGGATTTCATCCCGAACCAACACAAACAACAGCTCCGCCACCAACGTATGTTGCGCCGGATATAACAATTGAAATGGAACCTGTTTATATTGCGACGAATCCTGGAGCGAGTTATTAACGTGTAGCCCAACTACGATTCATCCCGGCGAAAGCCGGGATCCAGTAGTAATAAAACCTGGATCCCGGCTTTCGCCGGGACGACGCACAGTTGAGCACAACATCACGGATGATGAACATGACACCACGACAACTAAAACAACTCAAAGAAAAATACCCCTCGCAAAATGACAACATCCTCTTACTTGCGCTCCTGTATTTACAAAGAAATCTCAGCGAAGATGAATTCAAGGAATCACTCCCTCGCCTGATTGACGAAACCTTCGCATCCGCGCCATCCACATCGGAAGTCGTCAATGAACTTAAACAAGTCATACAAATATTCGCATCATCTATCTTGCCAACGATTCGTTATGTCAAACTAGACGCTATAAGCAACAGCAAAGCCGTCACTTTATGCGCCAGACTGACAGCAAATTCGGCGTTTGCTTTAATCACCAACGAAGATGAGCTTGCTTTTCCCGATATCATCGCGTTACAGGGGCTTAGTCAACTGATTGATCGAACCCTGGATCCAAATAACCCTGCCGATCCTGAAACAATAGTCCAGATAATCTCTAATCTATTTGAAAAATATCCTGAGACTGAAAAAATAAGCGCGTTTAATGACTTGCTATTACAAATACAACTTGCCAGCAATAGTAACGCAGATAACATAGTCGGTTATGCCAAAGAAAAGTTAAACCTGCATAAAAAAGTCGAAGCGGTGTATTTGTCTGACGCGCTAAGAGCTTTTAAACAATGGAAAAAAAACCACAGGACCCATCTTGGCGTACTGCGGAAAATTCTGGAACAAACCGATCTACTTGCGGCTCATTATTTCAGACTAAAAAATGAAATACTCGAATTCGGCTTTGTGATGTTTCACAAAATGATGGTGGATAAAGCTTTGCTGCCAGATTATTTCGCCAAATTTGCCAATATTGTGACCGAGTTGATCGCGATCAATGATAAACAAGTTGTTTTCTCTTTATTCTTTCATCTGACCAATGGAAAAAATGACATTCAACCCTGGGCCTTGATCGAACTATTTGATCACCCTGTTTATCAGCAATTACAGACATCCCAGCGTCAGGTAGTTTTAAATATTATTACCACCTTGTTGAATAACAGTGTTCCATTTGATAAACACCACCTGCATCTTATTCTGGACAGGTGCAAAAATAGTGATGCGCGACGATTAATACTGCAATGTTTGAATGGATTTTACATAAAAGCGCCGTTGCCATCGCTTGCGGCAATTGTGGAATGGATTAAACCGATTGCTGATAACGATATACAAGGTCTTAGTACAGCGTTAAGCGATGGTTACCTCAATTTTTATAACACACCCAAACCAGCGCCTGATGCCGCTGGCGTTCTGCTCGAAAAGCAACTCAATAAACTGCGACGTGATCTGGATGCTTATTCACGCACTTCCATACTGCACACGCGAAAAGATCGCGCGACTTATTTAAACGAGCTTAGTTTTAGACAATTATCGGATATCGATACTAAGACCTCCGCAGAAAAACAAACCATGCTGCAACGGACCATCGCGGAGTTATATCTGCATTATTCCACCATAGAAGATGCTTCAGGAATCGTGTCACGCACACTGGAAAAGCGCCTGATTAAATTATTGCAAATTCCTAAAGATGATAGCCTGAAAACCGCTTTCGCCAAGCGAGAGAGTTTTTCTTATAGACTGCATAACTTCTTCTGCGCCGGCCGTCTTTTCTTCAAACAATATCGCGACAAGGCCAAAGACCCGGTGCATGATATTATCTGGCAGCACTTAAATCCCACCATCAAATGGCAGCTCAATAACCTGCGCGACGAGATACATCAACTCGACAAGCAAGACCGGCTCGAGGTCAAGCTAGTCCACTCATCTTCTCTTACACAAGAACAGCTAGAAGAAATAG
>DAIDIB010000122.1 GCA_027459575.1 Gammaproteobacteria bacterium
TCAGCCAAGCGAAGGGGGTTTGCGCGATCAAGCCACCCATCATGGCAAATGTGACGACCACACCCGTCACTAACGCCATGCGCTGTGGCGGGAACCAGCGAGAAGCTAATCGAATACAGCTTAAGAAACAAAAAGATGCACCCATGCCTACCAGGAAGCGACCCGTCGCCGCCATCCAGTAAACCGTGGCGAAGCCAAAAATAAAGGTGCCGAGCGTACAAATACTGACGGCGAAAATGAGCAGCTTGCGAGTTGAAAAACGATCCAGCAGATTGCCCGCAGGAAACAGACAAAGAAAATTCGCGTAAAAATACATAGAAAAGAATTGACCCAGCTGTACCGCATCTAGCTGGAAGGTTTCTCTCAACTCACCATTAATGGTGTTAAAGAGATTCATCTGAATGAATTCATAGAAGAAAAATAATGCGGCGGTTAAGGTAACCACCCAGGCCAGATGGCCATATTTGGTTTTTTCGTTGATGCTATTTTGCATAGTCTCCGTCGCCATCTGTGATACGCTTTGCATGGTTATGAATTCTCGTAAAGTGGACGGCCTAATTCTAACCGTTAGGCAAATGAAAGCCAACTCAAAATCCGGATTATGATATAATTATTAGAATGTTAGATATGAATTGATTAATAGCTAATTAATTGATGGATAAGGGAATTTTAAAGTTGCAAGCGTGTCGCCCGACTTTTTAACAGGAGATTAGCCATGTTGAAAGCAAAAGTGTTAGTAGTATTTCTAGCTATTTTTCTCGCATCTGGCAGCGCATGGAGCACAACGCAAGAACCTGCCACAAAACAAACAGAAACCTCTGGTCAGTATGTAAATGATTCAGTTATTACCGCCAAAGTGAAGGCTGAATTGCTTGCCAATGAAGCCTTTAAAAGCCTTTCCATTTCAGTCAAAACGAATAAGGGTGTCGTTACCTTAAGTGGCAAGGTAAGTAATAATTTGCAAAAGAATAAAGCTATTAGCATTGCTTCCCAGGTCAAAGGCGTTAAATCTGTAAAAGATAACCTGGTTGTTGTTGCAAAGAAGAAAAAGTAAGCAGCTGGATCCCGGCTTTCGCCGGGACGACGCTTGATCATTCGCTGGGACGACTAAGTCCCGCAGTCTTCGCCGCGGGACAGCGTATTAACCAGTCGCCTTAACTTTAGAAACGGCTTCTTCCTTTAACTTTATACCGCAGATGGTTTCAACGAGCATAGCGGCAACCTCGTATGGATTAGCGTTCGCCCCGGGACGACGGTCTTCAATATACCCATAACCTTTAGCGGCTACCGGTTGAGGAATACGCACGGAAGCACCACGGTGACCCACGCCTGCCATGAATTTATCGATAGGCGCGGTTTCATGCCGGCCAGTCAGACGTAACTCGAGGTCTGCACCATACACAGCAATATGTTCTTTGTGTCGCATTTCCAATGCCTTGATGGCCTGGCCGATGGCATCCATACCTGTTTTGGGATCGCGAGTTTCACGAGTAGATATATTGGTATGTTTACCCGCACCGTTCCAGTCACCCTTGACCGGCTTGGGATGCAGCTTGGCGGAAATATCATATTCTTCGCCCATGCGATAAAGCAGCCAGCGAGCCAGCCACAAATGGTCACAAACGGTGATTGGGTCGGCGCTTTCGCTATCAATGCCACGATAACCAATCTGGAACTCCCATTGGCCAGGCATGACCTCCGCATTGATGCCGTAAATCATCAAGCCCGCATCGATACAGGCTTGGGCGTGATCGTCCACCAAGTGACGGCCAAATACTTCATCCGCGCCTACGCCGCAATAGAATGGGCCTTGTGGTGCTGGGTAACCGCGATCTGGCCAACCTAGTGGCTGCTGACCTTTAAATAAGGTGTATTCCTGTTCAAAACCTATCCACGGATCGTGTTTTTTTCCGCCTTGCTCCATCAGCTGCACTAAACGATGGCGCTTATTGGTAGGATGCGGCGTACCATCTGGATTCAACACTTCACACATCGCTAAAAAATGACCTTCGCCCGCAATCGGGTCTTTCACCACACACACCGGCTGGATGGTCAAATCCGATTCATGACCTGAAGCCTGATTGGTGGAAGAACCATCAAAATTCCATTGCGGCAAGTCACTTGGGGCAAACATTTTGCCGTTATAAGGCAGGACGCGAGTCTTGGAACGGAGGGCTTGGGTGGGTTCAGCACCATCGATCCAGATATAAGTGACTTTTGACAGTTTCATGGCATACTCCTGCTCTGTTTGAATGTCTGTAGTGTAGCCTGGACATGTTTTTTATGTCCAGGAGAACGAGGGATACGGCGAGATACGACCCTAGGGGACTCGCAAACATTTATCACACCTCGATCGTAAACAGTATGTTTCTTTGCTACATGAATATGGCTTGCTGGAAAAATTATTTGGCATTACATGCAAAACGAATATTGATCTGGCTTTGTGGAAACTGGAAAAACGATTCAATCTGCAAATGCAAACAAAAACCAATCGGTTGAAGTAGAGCGGCTGGATTGCTCCAGCCGCCCCCTTCTCAGAACCGGACGTACAGATTTCCCGTATCCGGCTCCCGAAAGTACTAAATTATTCGGCTTACGGCGAACATCGATGAAGTTTTAAAATGCTGCGGATACTTCATATCTTTTAGTAACTTTTCAAACGCTGTCCAATTCATCTTACGTTGCCCCCCTTTGCGGTTTATCCAGCGAAATAGTGATCGTTTGCTCATTAGAATAAATGAACTCACTCTTCGTTGATTGTCTGAGATGGCGTGATAGTTCACCCATCCTACGACGATCTTCTTCACCCGCTGGATGGTTGCTTTCGTCTCTTGATTTAGACTCTTCCCTAGATATTCTCGCAGACCTTTGAGTTTCGCTGTGAATCGGTCAGCCCGGCTCTTGTATTTCAAACGCCACCAACCTTTTCGACTCTTGCCCCAGTAGCAAACAAAACCTGGAAATTTGTACGTGGGTATACGCTCTCCTCGTTTCTCTGCAGCTTCAGCTTCCTTGCTGCCGGATTTTAGTAGACTCGATTTGTCATCGTGTAGCTTCAATCCGTATTTCTCTAATCGTTTGGGAAGTACTTTATAGTATCTCTCCGCATCCTCACTTCTTTGAAACACAAACACCATATCGTCTGCAAACCTTACCATCTCTGCTTTGCCTTTTAGGTGACTTTTGTTGATTTCCGAGAACCAGCTATCAACTACGTAGTGCAAATAGATGTTTGATAAAATTGGAGACGCAATCGAGCCTTGCGGGCATCCGAGCCTGTTTAACTCCGCTTTTCCGTTCGCTGTATCCATACGAGCAGGGTAGAAATTGCGGTTCGAATATTGCCGTTAGAATTTTGGATACCGCCAATTGAATAATCTTGTCTTCAAAACAAGAAATCGCTAATGGGCGAGTGCTTCCATCTTCCTTCGGCATTTCGACTATACGCGATGGTTGAGGTTTATATGCGTGCCTACGAACCCTTCCTAAAAGATCTTGCAAGTTATCTTCTAGTTTCTTTCCGTAGGCCTCTTTTGTTACTCCATCTATACCAATCGCTTTCTTTCCATCCAGCTCTTGGTAACATTCACGCAGCAGATCAAGATCGACAACATATCCAATATTATTGAACACCGTGTCTTTTCTGTGAATTGCCCGTTTGCCTATGCATTCAAGTTTCGTTGTCTTCTGCTTACCGTATTCTGTGTGTACGGCCATAAGTTGCCCTCGTTTGCTATTACTCTCTGCCAGCCCTTCGCTCCACGGTCGTTACTCGCTTCGACACTACTACGACTGACTCCGTCATCCGCAAATCCTTCTTTCCACCTCTCGGTTTCTATACTGCTTTCCTTGCAAAGATTTATGGATTTCCCAAGTTCCTGTGCCTATCTTTACTGGCTCGCTGACGTTTGCAACCCCGGTGAGAGAGTCATGCAGAATT
>DAIDIB010000123.1 GCA_027459575.1 Gammaproteobacteria bacterium
ATCACGCACCACATACGCCAGAAGAAAAAGCACAAGTGTATGGTGTGTGCCCTTCCGGCATGCCAGGCATCGAATTTGTGTTGCCCATGCTACTGAATGCTTATCACGAAGGAAAATTAAGTCTGGAAAATATTGTCGCGCTTACCTCAAAACGTGCGAGAGAAATTTTCAATATACCTACCAATCACGATTTTGTGTTGGTAGACCTGCAAAAAATCGCGACGGTTACTAGTACAGAAAGTAAGTGTGGCTGGACTCCGTATCAGGGTATCACCTTGAAAGGCTGGCCGGTCTATACTATCTTAGAGGATACGTGCTACAAGGCTGGCTAGAGATGGCTGATTGATAGTATAATGATTGTTAGGCATTCTCTAAAACGAGTTATACTTAACCACATGAGCAAAGTCATCAGGGAAGTGAATTTGATCAAGTACACGCAAGTTATTATTACCGCATTCATGACAGCGATGTTGTTTTTTGCCGCGCCCGTTTCTGCTGCCGAAGTGACAAATGACGCAGTCAAAACTAGTAATAACCCCCCATTACCAAAGCCTGTTGGGCGTGTGGTGTGGGTAAAGGGCGAGTTGAAAGCCATCATGGCGAATCTGGAAGAGCGTATTTTGCAAAAGACATCGGTGGTTTATGAGAAAGATACACTGATTACTGATCCCAAATCTGAAGCACAAGTTGTGTTTACTGATAATACATTAATAACTTTCAAGCAAGGCACCAAATTTGTTGTTGATCAATATTCGTATCACCCAATCGGTCAGAAAGGGTCGGTTGGTAAGTATGTGGTGAATTTGCTCGAAGGCGGTTTCCGTACCATTACAGGATTAATTGCCAAGCGCGATCCTTCTGATTATCAAGTTAACACACCTGTAGCGACTATAGGCGTGCGTGGTACAGATTATGCGGTGGTATTGACGCATGGCCAATTATACATTGGGTACTATTCTGGCTCACCATGCGTGACAAACAAGGGCTTGGATAAAAAAGAACTTTGTCTCAGTCAGCAAACACCTTATGCCCAGGTTCAGGGTGTGAATTACGCTCCCGTACCGATTAATGAACAGCCGATTGAGTTTAGACAAAAGCTGGAAATTATACCTACGAAAATCACGCCTTTCTCCGCTGCGCCTGGGACGGTGCAACAGGTTCCTTATTCTCCGAAGGCTAATGGACCGATCAGTAGTTTCTGTATTACCCAATAGTTTTGTCAGGAGGTCCTTCGGCGCAAAAAGTGGCCCTCAGGATGATACATAGAGATTATTTCGCGGTGTGTGTATGGATACCATCCCAATCTGCGCCAGGCGAATTTTGTTTATATTCACTGATGCGGTGTAAGTAGATTTCATAAACTTTAACGTTAGGATGTTGTTGATGCAGCAACTGAATCTTTGACTCAGCCTCTTGCCATTGCTGCTGGAAATAGAGTTGCAGCGCAGCGTGCCACATTGCAAGTTCTTCTTTTAAAGCAGATGTTTCATCTGCTTTATTACAAATCAGCTCGAAAATCTCCACACCCCTCTGTTTGCCTTTTACTTTCACGCGATCCAATTTTCGAAAGACAAATTTTGTTTGATCATGTTGCGTGCTTTCGGTTACCACAATATCAACACCATAAAATTTGGAAAGACCTTCCACGCGTGATCCAAGATTGACGTTGTCACCTAATACAGTGTAATTACGGCGATAGCGCGATCCCATATCACCTACGCTCATGTGGCCACTGTTAATGCCAATACCCATGCGTATTTCAGGCCATTTTTTTTCGGCCATCATGGGCGCCATGTTTTTCAGAATAGACTGCATGTCGAGCGCGGTCTGCAAGGCATGACGCGCATGATTTTTATCGCGCAATGGCGCGCTCCAGAACGCCATAATCAAATCGCCAATGTATTTATCGATAGTGCCGCGATGCTTAAAAATAACTTCTGTCAGGGGCGTGAACAGCGTGTTAAGCATGTCTACCAGTTCTGTCGCCGACATGGTTTCTGAAATGGTCGTGAAATTGCGAATGTCCGCGAATAACACGGACATATCCCGGCTTTCGCCATGCAAACCATAATCGCTGCTTGAACGCAGCATTTCATCAATGTGTTTGGCTGGCACATACTGACCAAACATATCTTTTAACTGCTCTCTTTTTCGTGTTTCAAATAAATAACCATAGATCATATTCATAATGGCATTAACAAGAACCAGCAATACTGGGATGAGAAACGAAAGAACAAGTCCTGTGGATTCCCAAATCCAGTTGTTAATAAATAGCAGCGTACATGGCACAAAAACAAGGATCAAACCTAATGTGCGCGGGCCAAGATAGGGAAATGAAAACGCGGCGAGCAGGCCGAATATAATGGTTAATATAAAGTTTACGCCAAGTGTCCAGGCTGGGCGGTAGGAAAAATTATTGGTTAATAAGCCGTAAGCGATATTTGCCTGAATTTCAACGCCAGGGAATGCACTTGCAATAGACGTTGCTTTTAAGTCGCCAAGACCAAGAGCTGATGTGCCTACAAAAAGAATTTTGCCTAACAACGCGTTTTTTGGAATATTATTCTTTAGAACGTTGACCGCTGAATAATATGGAAATGAATGAATATTTCCTATAAAAGGAATAAGCACCTGTCCTTTGGCATCTGTCGTGATAATTTGATTTCCTATACGTATGCCTTCCATTTCAATTTGTTTGTCATAACGGGGCGTGATGAGCGAAATTTTTTCCCCTAAAAATGATAGTACTGCCTGTAGTGCCAAAGATGGATAAAGGCTGTTTTTATATCCGTATACCAGTGGCACACGACGTAGTATTCCATCGGTGTCCGCGTAAGCATTGATAAAGCCGCCATTTTGGGCGGCCTGCTGCAGTATAGGAATATCTGCTATATAGCCTTTGGCATGATAAACATCAAGTTTCGCCATCTCGTCAGGTGGCAGAGTTAATAGCGGTGGGGGCAGTTGATTTGAGGTTTGATCGCGAGGTAGAAATCCAATAGCGAGCACGGCTGTTGTTTGCTGCAAGCTTTTTGCCAGTATGGCGTCATTATCAAAAAGGTTTAAATTTTTTGTAAGCACGGAAGAGACATCACTTGGCAGGTTTTGCTGACTTTCTAATTTCTCCATCACGGTTTGAGCAATGTTTCTTTCATTTTCAGCAAAGAGCACATCGAAAGCAATCACCACCGCTCCCTGTTTTTGCAATGTATCCACTAGACGCGCAATTTTATCTCTCGGCCATGGCCAATGACCTTCCGCTTTCAGGCTGGCGTCATCGATGTCAATGATGGCGATGGGCAATGAGGCGGGAATGTGATTATGCGTTAGCAGACGGGTACGTAATTGTACGTCATAGCCTAGGTCATCCAGTCGCTGGATGAGGTGACGAATAAAAGGCGAAGTCGTGATGAGTAGCCATGCGGCGACGAAAATAAGAAGAATGCCAAGAAAGATGGGTATCCGTTTGCTCATGTGCTGTCCCTATCTATACTGCTATTTTAACATTAATTGCTAGATAAATTAAGCGGGTTATTGCCCTGATTATGTGTGACTTTAATATCAATGTAGTTATCATGTTTTTCAATGTAGACGTTATCAAGCTCAACGTTGTATGTCTTGACCAGGTTATTGACCATGGTGTTGATTTCATTAGAGACGTTGTCAGTAATTGGCAACCAGACGTTGTCGTTAATAACAGTAAGTTGTTTGCTGAGTGTCATCTTGTTCGTTTGTTCTTCTTGTGTGTAGTAATTATTGTCAAGGTTATATATTTCATTGTTAAGATAGACCTCCGAATTAATAGCTGGTTGATCTACTATGTCAGCGATAACAGGTGTTGAAAGAGCGGCTGTGCTAGTCGCAGTCAC
>DAIDIB010000124.1 GCA_027459575.1 Gammaproteobacteria bacterium
TTGTCCAAGTGTTTGACCGTCCGGACTAGCTTCGGCTGTCAACGATTTAACGAAAGCAAAATAGTTTTTAGATAGCCATGGATTATTTAACTTTCCAACTAGCTCACCAAAATGTGTAAATTGCAGAAAATCGATGATGTCATTAGTGGCTATGCCCGATTTATGTAGATGACGGATTAATTTAAATATCACAACGACATCATTAATGTAACTTTCAGCCAGGGATATAATAGTGGTCTTGCCCTGTCGTGAATTGACCAACCGCCAAATGGCGGGGGCTGTACTGTGATCACTTTTATATATAGTAGGTAACCTAGCTTAGGTTACAAATTGTTGATAATATTAATTTATTCATGTATTATCTATCAATGGATGGAAGAACAATATCACATGAAGTTTTAGAATATTGCAGATTTACTGCAATCAAACTGCATCGAAAAAATGTCCCTGTCGATGATATTGCTGATTCTTTTGGAGTGACTCGCCAAGCAGTCTATCGTTGGATAAAGGGGTTGCGCCTACATCCCCCATAAATGTTACCGGCGCTGCGCATGAACTAGATTTATGCCCTTTGAAACAACAATAGTATCCAACATGGTTAATTTACTCCCCTTCTGGGGGGTTGCATGAATGAAGCTCCAAAATGGTCGGTTTTTTAATTTTTACGTACAGTCATGGGCGATATCCGGAGTCCATAACGGTATTTTCCCAATTGCTGATTGTCCCGCTGTCACCGCATTTATTGCAGTTCCAAAGAATAGTGAAGCTATCTAGATCGATCCCAGCATCAATTACGCCTGCACACTTCTTTTTGTTAAATGTGCTCCAACACACCACGTCTGTTTTTGATGTATTTCTAGACTCTTTCGTGACACATGTAATAACTTTTCCTAAGCTTTCAGCAATTAATCTTGCTTCCTTTGTTAGCTCCAGTGGGAAGGTGCCGTTCTCATCTAAAAAATGTGTGATGTTAGTGACATAGTTTCGATTCATTTAGATCTCCGATATATATACTGAGTGTTTGTGTCTCATGCTATCAAGACTCCGTCATATTGATAAACTTATCAAATTATTTCTGAATTTTCTTCATCTCCATAATCTTCATAATGGCTTCATCCAAGTTCATATCGTATATTTTCACCGCCTCGTCCTCGTCAATTTCAATACTAAAGGCCTCTTCAATATCGTATATAGGCCGCGTGTATGAGAGCGTATCAGGCGGCCTGTTCGTTGACCACATGCAACACATCTGTTTTGAATCGGGGTTACCACGATATTTGCGCCGGTGTTTGTCGTAAATCGCGTATAGAGCTTGGTATGCGTAGGAATCATTCATAGTTTGCTTTCTCTCGAAAATATTTGCTTATAAGTTATCATTCCAATTCTTCAAGGCATCTAGCCAAAGTTTTTCGCTTTTATTTAATTTCGGAAACTCTACTGATTCTAATGACACAAAAGCTAACTTACGCCCATTCCGACACTTAGCCACAACTTGGAATCCTTTCAGGTCAAATCCCTCCAACCTAACTTCACTCCCTAAAACTTTTACATGTTCAAATTGGCTGAACATTTCCTCTATACAAGTCAGCCAACCCGTCGCAGCCTCATTTTCATCATAAGCGTCTATAGTTGCAGCCTCATGGCAATCCGCCACTGTTTTGCATCGTTTCATTTCTGATATAATTTCCACTTGTCACTTTCCTTCGATTCTCTAATGTGTTCTGATACAGCATTTTTTGTATTTTTTCCCACTATTACAAGGGCAAGCATCGTTTCTTCCAATTTTCGGCGAGGTTCGCAAAGAGGGCAAAATTGGGGCATGATGATATGATATTTTTTCCGGCTTATGATATACAAGATCGCTTTCAATTCTTTTTTCTATTTTTTCTGAAAAACAAGCCCAATGCTTCATAGAACTTATATCATCGTCATTAATAAAGCCATAGTGAGTGTTATCATTTAAATACTTATCTAAAGCAACCTCTTGAGTATTTGATAAAACTGAGTTCACCCATTTCATGTCGACTGCAAAATCATCTATCATTCCTCGATCAAAAGCCGATTGAATCTGATCTTGGAGTTCATAAGGATATAAATCACAAGAAGCGTTAATTAAGTGTGTTGTTGCTGTGTAATCATCCTTGAATGAAGGATGATCAAATAACTTTTTAATGTAGATAATCACTTCTGATCTTTCTAAAATCTTTTCTTTAACAAGAACCGAAAGTGTTTTTAATGCTGCATTACGAGACCAGGTGTCTACCTCAGATTTTTCAATGATCGCATGAAGCGATGCAAGATCGCCGTCATACAGGGATGCAACGATGTTATGTAGATCTTCGGTGATAGTGTCTCCCAAAAGATATCCAGGCCATTCATTTGGCAAATTCATTATCCTGATTGCTCGATGAAAAGCCTGTTTTTCACGAAATCTGGCTAACAAATACAGGGCATGCAAATGGCCAAAATAAAATCCTTCTATTGATTCATAACGATTAATAACGTCATCTAATAAATTCAACAAAATGGGAATTATTTCGTATTGTTTCTTCAACGCACTCTTTATTGCTGCTTCAGGAAAGCCATCTGTTACATAGCGTAGGTCATCTACGATGTCATCGATTGTATGTATTTCATCTTGTCTTTTTGGAACTTTTTTTATGTAGCCTTTTGCTTTTACCGGCTCACCTAACATTTTATCGTTAGTCACTTTTCACCCCACCAAAATTATATCCAGCTAGCTTGCTACTCGCCTCGTGCCTGATGATAGCATGGCCTGCATTTGTTTGAGCTGCCCTTCGAGGTTCGCTTTTTCCTGCAATGTAAACTGTCTTTCATGCCGCAGCGCTTCAACCTTGTCGTTTTCTTTTTCGCTTTTATTTTCTAGCGCCGCGATCTTCTCATCTTTAGATTTTATATTCAATCGCAATTCAATGATGATGTTATGCTGCATTGATAACTCACCAGTTTGAACTTGATGCTGATTTTTAAGCGCTTCGTGGTCTTGCTGTAATTTTTCACATACAATTTTCATTGTTTCGCATTGGTGTTGTAACTCACGAAATTGTGTAATAACTGTTTTATGTTCACCAAGAAGTGACTCGTGCGTTTTTGCGAGGTGATTATGTTGTGCTTGCACAACCGCACTTTCGTTTGTCATAGCATGAACTTGCGCCATAAGCTGTGATATTCGCTGTTCATACTCATTCTTCTGCTTCTCAATAATCAGCGACTGTTCTTCACGCAGTTTTTGTGTTGCTGCCTGATAATGCTCAAAATTCTCTTGCACCTGTTTCAGCAGCTGGTGCAGTCGTTGGTTTTCGGCGTGATGTTCTTGTCGGCGTGACTCTAGTGCTGCAGCGCGTTCGGTTATCCTTATTTTTTCCTGTTCTTCCGCTATCAGTTTAGACTTAAGCTGTTTTGTATCTTCTGACTGCTGATGAAGTTGCTCTTCCATGGTGTGAATATTTTGTCGCAGGCCTGCCTCTAGCTGTCTTGCTTGAACGAGCTGCTGCTGGATTTGGGCGGTTTTTAGCTCGGTTTCCTGGCGGTATAGGTCTATCTGTGTATCTGCCTTGTGTTGCAACGTATCCCACAAACCATTGACGATGCCAAGCAAATCAGAGGGTAACCGGCCATTACTATCACTAGCTAGTCCATGCTGGGCTTTCCATTCACGCAGAAAGCGGGCAATCGTGCTTTTGCTGCCTGTGCCAAGGATTTCTCGTATGTTATCTACTGTCGGGTTTCTCTGTCTTCCCTGCAGTTCAGCTATCGCTTTTTTGTAACTGCTCGCACCCTG
>DAIDIB010000125.1 GCA_027459575.1 Gammaproteobacteria bacterium
CCGTATGTGAAGCAAATTGATACGTTGGCGGGGGAGTTTGAAGCACAGACGAATTATTTGTATATGACGTATCATGGTTGTGAGCATGATGTTGAGCCTTCCTGGATCCCGGCTTTCGCCGGGACGACGGAGGCAAACGGGACGACGGACGCAAATATGTCGTCCCGGCGAAAGCCGGGATCCAGCCAAGATTCCATCATCGTTCTTGGTTCTGGGCCTTACTCAATCGGCTCTTCAGTTGAGTTTGACTGGTGCGCGGTGAATACTTCGCGTTCCTTGCGAGAACTTGGCAAGAAATCTATTTTAATTAACTCCAATCCTGAAACAGTTTCGACCGATTACGATGAATCTGATCGCTTATACTTTGAGCAGTTAACGTTTGAACGTGTGCGTGATATTGCGGATTTTGAGCAGGCGGCAGGTATTGTTGTGTCCGTAGGCGGACAAGTCGCCAATAACGTGGCGCTGCCGCTGGCGAAAGCGGGTTATACTCTGCTTGGCACTTCGGCAAAATTTATTGATCAGGCGGAAGATCGTGAAAAG
Organism: Gammaproteobacteria bacterium; assembly: GCA_027459575.1. GTDB lineage: Bacteria > Pseudomonadota > Gammaproteobacteria > DSM-16500 > DSM-16500 > Aquicella. Next base: position 544 of record DAIDIB010000125.1, read on the forward strand.
TTTTCTGCGCTATTGAACGAGATGGGCATTGATCAACCGGCCTGGCAGCGCGTGACCAGCGTGGAAAACGCCAAGCTTTTCGCGGAACAAATTGGTTATCCCGTGTTGGTGCGTCCTTCTTATATCTTGTCTGGCTCAGCGATGAATGTCGCTTACGATGAAAAAGCGCTGGAACAATATTTGCAAGAAGCCTCGCTCGTTTCCTCAGAACATCCTGTGGTGTTGTCCAAGTTTATCCTGGATGCTAAAGAGTTGGAAATGGATGGCGTGGCGGAAAAAGGCAAGATTGTTATAGAAGCGATTACTGAGCACGTGGAAAATGCCGGCATTCACTCAGGTGACGCAACATTGGTGATTCCGCCGCAACGTTTATATCTGGAAACCATTCGCAAAACCAAAAAAATCACCGCGCGCATTGTGGAAGCCTTGCAAATTACTGGCCCATTCAACATTCAGTTTATCGCGCAAAATAATTTTATACAGGTAATCGAGTGTAACTTACGCGCCTCTCGTTCCTTCCCGTTTGTGTCCAAAGTCACAGGTTATAATTTTATTAACATCGCCACGCGCGCGATGTTAGGTAAAAGCAAACCGATGACGTATGAAACACTTGAGCTGGATTATGTTGGCGTCAAAGTACCGCAATTTTCTTATCAACGTTTGAAAGGCTCTAACCCAGTCGCCAACGTGGAAATGGCCTCGACAGGCGAAGTGGCTTGCCTGGGCGAGAATTTGTATGAAGCGTATTTGCGCGCATGGCTGTCCACCGAGCAAGTGCTGCCGAAGAAAACCATTTTGTTATCTATAGCCGATGCGCACAAAGCCAAATTCTTGCCGTATTTGAAACAGCTTGATGAATTAGGTTATGAATTTTACGCGACTAGCGGTACGCACGATTTCTTGTCGAAGAATGGCATCGGCTCGTATTTTGTTTATAAAGTCAGCGAGCGAAAAACCTCTAATATGCAAACGTTGATTGCGCAGCGTAAAGTGGATTTTATTATTAATATCCCAACCAGGCATGGCATTAATACGCAGACCGATGGCTTTATGATCCGCCGAACAGCGGTCGATCATCACATTCCGCTCATCACTAATTTACAGATAGCACAAATTATTTTGCAATGTTTAATCGATTTTAAAGGTAAAGCACCGGAGACAATTTTATCATGGCAACAATATATAGAGAGGCATGTGCACCATCAGCCATTGCTGCAGGCGATTGCTTAAGCGATATTATTTCGATAAAAGATTTAACGCTTGAGCAGATTCAGCATATTTTGCAGTTGGCGACGAAGATGAAGCAGGAACGGCCAACCGATTTGCTGAAAAACAAAATTATCGCGAATTGTTTTTTCGAGCCATCAACCCGCACGCGTTTGTCCTTTGAAACCGCGACCTTAAAATTAGGCGGCAATGTAATAGGTTTTACCAGCGATGACGCGACGTCCATCAAAAAAGGTGAAACCTTGCACGACACGATACGCGTTATTTCGGATTACGCGGACTTGATTGTTATTCGTCACTCGCACGAAGGTGCCGCGCGTCTCGCGGCGGATGTTTCAACCAGGCCGGTGATTAACGCGGGTGATGGCGCCAATCAACATCCTACCCAGACCTTGGTGGATTTATTCACTATTCAGGAATGTCAGCAGCGTCTGGATAATTTATCTATCGCGTTGGTCGGCGATCTGAAATACGGTCGCACCATTCACTCATTAGTACAAGCCTGCATGTTATTTGATGTCCGATTATTTTTAGTCGCGCCACCCGCGCTGGCGTTACCGGAATCGATGTGTGACGCATTAAAGAATGCTGGTATACGCTTTTCCTTTCATCAATCACTGGAAGAAGTCATTCCTAAAGTTGACATATTATATATGCAGCGCATCCAGCAAGAGCGTTTTCAACAAAATAGCCAGGCGGCGATGGAAAAACCATTTATTCTGACGCCAAATATGCTGGATAAAGCCAAGCCCAATTTGAAAGTGTTGCATGCCTTGCCTCGTGTAAAAGAAATTGACGTGGGAGTCGATAGCATGCCGCAAGCCTATTATTTCGAGCAGTCAGCCAACGGCGTGTTTGTGCGACAGGCCTTACTGTCTTTATTATTGAACGGAGGTGTGGCGTGAGTAATACAACATTATCTGTTTCCGCGATACAGAATGGCACGGTGATCGACCATATTACTTCTGATCAAACCTTGCGAATCATGCACATGCTGCGTTTGCTGGATAAAAAGCACAAAGTCACGGTGGGTTTCAACTTGCCAAGCAAGCGCATGAAGTACAAAGACTTGATCAAAATTGAAGATCATGTGTTGACGACCAAAGAAGCGAATGAAATTACTATCTTCGCACCGGAAGCAACGATCAACATTATTCAAAAATTTGAAGTGGTGCAGAAAATTATAACCACTTTGCCACCGCATATTAGCGGCGTGTTTATTTGTCCTAATTCGCTTTGCATTACTAACAAAGAACACGTGGAAAGTTTTTTCACGGTGGAAGAGCAGGGCAAGCAGGTGAAGCTGGTATGCCGTTACTGTGAAAGAGAATTCGATCGTAATCAGGTGAAGGTGAAAGTTTCATGATTTTGCAGAATGTTAAGATGCTGGATGGGAGTATTAGAGATATTGTTGTCAATGGTCAAGACGTCGTCAATGGTCAAGGCGTCGTCCCGGCGAAAGCCGGGACCCAGGATGCTGCTCTGGGTCCCGGCTTTCGCCGGGACGACGCGTCATTACGGGACGACGCGTCGTTGCGGGATGACGTGCTTGATGTTCAAGGTTTATTGGCTCTCCCCGCCGTAATCGATCCACACGTGCATTTTCGTACCCCCGGCATGGAACAAAAAGAAGATTGGCGCCATGGCGCGAAGGCTGCAATTCGTGGCGGCTGCACCACAGTATTTGATATGCCCAACACCAAACCGTCGACGATTACCGCGGATTTACTCAAAGAAAAAAAATCTCTGATTAACAGCCAGCTCAAAGAAGTCAATATTCCACTCCGTTATGAATTATTTTTTGGCGCTGATAAACATCATCTGCATGAAATTGCCGGTGTGAATGGCGCGGTCTCCGGCATCAAAGTGTTTATGGGTTGCAGTACAGGCGATCTGGTTGTGGATGACGATGAAAGTTTGCATGCCGT
>DAIDIB010000126.1 GCA_027459575.1 Gammaproteobacteria bacterium
CCACCCGTTATACTGTTAGTACAAGTCCAAAAGGGCTTAAATCACAAATATTACAGGAGTTAATTCCATGAAGATCAAGACGATAGATGCTACGACGAAAAAACCAACGAAAAACCAACGTATCCAATTGCAAGTTAAAGGCAAAGACAGCGGCTATTTGACTCTGACCTCTGATATGGAAGGCTGTATTACTTTAGATGACAAATACAAAGGTCAGCAAATCGCTATTGCTACCACTGGTGGCCAACCAACCTTTGTAGCCGCAACAGACGGTGCAACGCTTACCTTCACCAGCCAAGGCGGTTATGCTGGTGGCCATGGTGGTCAAGGCGGCAAAGAAAAGAAGAAAGAAACCTGGAAATAAGAGTTTATCTTCAACAAAATGGGCCGCTATGCGGCTCATTTTTTTTGTGCCATACTGTTACCCATGGCCGCGATGGACGCTATATATTTTGAGTATGACAAGGATAAAAACCTGTTAACCTGCCAGGGTGAATGGGACATTACTCATCTAACTGCTATTCAAAAACAACTCGCCAGCATTACTTTTCCTGATAAAGCTTCCATTACTGTGAATGGCGCAGCCATCACAAAGCTGGATAGCGCCGGCGCATGGGCATTACTGGAATGGCAGGCGCGACAAACAAAGCAAGGTTCCAAGGTTACATTTACTGAAGTCGCCGCGCCTCATCAAGAATTACTTGATATTGTCAGCGGCGAATTAAAAGACGAAACAGCTTTGCCAACCGTGGTACCGCTCACCTGGTCACAAAAAGTCGGCAAAATGACGATGATGCAATTAAACGAGCTGAACCTGTACCTTGCCTTCATCGGTCAATTAACTTTTGAGTTCTTGCGCATCATTGGCAACCCTAGACATTTTCGTCCGAGTTCCTATGCCAGTGTCATTTATCAAAATGGCTATCTGGCGATACCGATTATTACCTTATTGTCATTTATGATCGGCGTGGTCATTACCTATCAAATGGGTTTGCAGTTAAAAAATTATGGCGCCAATATTTTTATAGTGGATTTGCTGGGACTCGCTATTCTGCGTGAATTCGGGCCGTTGCTGACGGCGATTATGGTGGCGGGTAGAACGGGTTCTGCGTTTACCGCGCATCTTGGCATGATGAAACTAAACCAGGAAATAGACGCGCTTGATACCATGGGCATCACGCCAGGCGAGTTGTTATTGTTACCACGTATTATTGGTCTGCTGATTGCATTGCCGCTGATAACCATCTGGGCGGACATTATGGGTGTGATTGGCGGCATGGTCATGTCGAGCAATATGCTGGGCATTACCTGGTATGACTTTTTACATCGATTCCCAAAGGTAATTCCGGTGCGCTCTTTATTGGTTGGCTTAGGCAAAACACCTATCTTCGCATTACTCATCGCGAGTATCGGCTGTTTTCAAGGTATGCAAGTCAAAGAAGGCGCCGCGAGCCTGGGAGCAAATACCACACGCAGTGTGGTGCTATCCATTTTCTTCATTATTGTGGCTGACGCGATCTTTTCCGTTATCTTTAGCAAGATGCACTTATGACAGAACAGACGCCCATTATTGAAATTAAAGGACTAAAAACGCAACTTGGCGATACTCTTGTGCATGAAGGACTGGATTTAACAGTCTTTAAGGGTGAAGTATTAGGCATAGTAGGCGGCAGCGGATCAGGTAAAACGACGCTATTACGCGAAATGATGGGATTACAATCGGTCACTGCGGGGTCTATTCGTATTTTCGATTGCGAATTAACTAGCGCGTCACCCAAAGCACTGTTAGCCATACAACGTCGCTGGGGTGTGCTGTTTCAGGCAAACGCCCTGTTTAGCTCGTTAACGTTATTAGAAAATGTTTCATTCCCCTTAAAAGAACATAGCTCGCTGGATGATGATAGTGTTCGTGATCTTGCTTTGCTTAAAATTCTCATGGCGGGACTCCCTATTGATTCCGCGGTCAAATATCCGGCAGAATTAAGTGGCGGTATGCAAAAACGCGCGGGTTTGGCACGAGCGATTGTACTCGACCCGGAATTGATTTTTTTGGATGAGCCAACTGCTGGGCTCGATCCCAACACAGCGGCCGGTTTTGATGAGCTGATTTTGAATTTGCAAAAAACAATGGGGTTAACCATTGTGATTGTGACACATGATTTAGATACCTTATGGACGGTAACCAATCGTGTCGCGTTTTTAGGGGACAAAAAAGTATTGTGCGTTGATGAGATGGCGAAGCTGGTGAAAAATCCTAACCCGGACATCCAGGAGTTTTTCTCTGGTCCGCGGGGCAGGGCAGCAGAGGAGAGTTACCAGGATGGAAACTAACGTTAACTACACCATCGTTGGCATTTTTGTTATTGCCTTAACATCCGCCATTGTAATGAGTATCATCTGGTTGTCATCGGGTTTTTCATTTGATCAATTCAAGACTTATGAAGTCGACATGCAGGAATCGGTGAATGGATTAAGCATCGATTCACCTGTTGAGTATAATGGTGTGGAAGTAGGCTCTGTGAAAAGTGTTGAGATTGATCATCAAAATCCTCAACTAGTCGAGCTGTTGCTAAGCATCAAATCAGAAACGCCGGTGAGCCAAGGCACAGTCGCAACACTGGCCACCAGAGGCGTAACAGGTATTACCTATATTTCATTAAAAGATAAAGGCGAAAATCTTGCTCCATTACAAAAACAGCAAGGTCAGAAATATCCGATCATTCCAACGGCTCCCTCATTGTTTGTGCGCCTTGACACAGCGTTAAGTCGAGCATCGGAGAATTTGCATAAACTAACTGAAGATATTAACGCGTTATTAAGCCAGGAAAATCTGGAATCTATTCGATTAACGCTGGCCAATCTGTCACGCATCACAGGTAATATGGCGGCGAACAGCAAACAGATTGATGCTATATTGCGTAACTCAGCTAAACTTAGCGGCCAACTCACGCCACTCATTCAATCCAGCACTAATACGATGCGAATTTTAGAAGTGCAGACATTGCCGGCCACGTATCGCATGCTTTCAAATTTAGATGCCACAACGCGATCGCTGGCCGAAACAGCGGCGGAACTGAAAGAAAATCCATCTATCATTATTCGTGGTGTAAACCGTAATAACTATGGGCCAGGTGAACAACGATGAGAAAATATATAGGGCTTAAAAAATATTTATTTATAGCCGCGCTGTTTTTTCTGTTATCTGGTTGTCTTTCGCCGGCGACAGTGGGCAATGGCTCCGCTTATTTAATTAAAACGGTGCCGTACAATGTGTCTGTGTCAAGAAAACATGCGGGAACCATTCTTGTCATGCCGCCTAATACCGCCTACATCTATAACACGCGCGACATGGCATACACTGAATGTCCTTATAAAATTTCTTACTACGCAAAAAATAGCTGGGCGGAAGCACCATCAGAAATGCTGTTGCCATTAATGGTTAAGACGCTGCAAAAAACACATCGTTATAAAGTGGTGATGAGCGCGCCGTATCCGGGCCCTTATGATTATTTATTGACGACAGAAATTACTGAATTGTTGCAGGATTTCACTGGTTGTATCCCGGTGCTAAAATTTGGTCTGCGCGCTCAATTGAGTGATGGCGTGTCGGGTCGCATAATTGCCGTGAAAGAGTTTAGTCGTACGGTACCGATGCGTAAGAAAGATCCT
>DAIDIB010000127.1 GCA_027459575.1 Gammaproteobacteria bacterium
TGAATTGGTCGTAATACTCACCGATTAATGCTCTGCTTATGTTTTTTTCTTCAATTGGACTAAACATATTTTCTCCTTCGTTAAATTAAATTGTCGCTATTTGCAAGACCCATGGGGCAATATTTTGGCCCACACATCGAGCAGAATTTGGCTTGTTTAAAAACATCGTGTGACAATGATTCATCGTGGTGTTTGCGCGCGGTTTCAGGGTCGAATGTTAAATTAAATTGATTTTCCCATTCAAAATTGACACGCGCTTTGGAGATGGCGGCATCACGCTCACGCGCCTGCTTTCTTCCTTTCGCAATGTCAGCGGCGTGCGCGGCAATTTTGTAGGCAATTACTCCCTGCTTGACATCTTCTTTGTTAGGCAAGCCTAAATGCTCTTTGGGAGTGATATAACAGAGTAGACTTGCACCTTTCCAGCCTGCCACGGCCGCGCCAATCGCAGAAGCAATGTGATCGAAACCTGCGGCACAATCAGTTACCAAAGGCCCCAAGACATAAAACGGCGCACCGTGACATAATTCATGCTGAACTTGCATGTTATATTCCACTTCATGTAACGGTATATGACCAGGTCCTTCAACCATAACTTGCACGCCGCGTTGCCAGGCACGCTTAGTCAACTCACCTAGTGTTTTTAATTCTGCAATTTGCGCTGCGTCAGTTGCATCGTGAATACAACCTGGTCGTAACGCATCACCCAGCGAAATAGTGACATCGTATTTTACTAAAATATCCAGCACAGCATCATAGTGTTCATATAAGGGATTTTGTTTACCCGTTTTATGCATCCACGCAGCCAATAAACCGCCACCGCGAGAAACAATGCCAGATAAACGCTTTTTGACTAACGTTAAATGCTCTTGCAAAATGCCGCAATGTAACGTCATATAATCAACGCCCTGCTTTGCTTGATGTTCAATCATTTCCAACAGATGCTCTATCCGCATCTCTTCCAGGTTTTTAAGCTGATCAAATACGTGATAGATCGGCACAGTTCCAAGCGGCACGGTGGATTCAGACAGCATTGCACCGAGTGTTTCATCGATGTTTTTGCCCGTTGATAAATCCATCACCGTATCTGCGCCAAATTGCATTGCGATATGAAGTTTTTCCACTTCTTCATCGGTTGAACTAGATATTTGAGAGGTGCCTAAATTAGCATTAATTTTTACTTTTGCCGCTCTGCCAATAGCGATTGGCATTAAAGAAGTATGAAGTGGATTAGCCGGAATGATTAACTGGCCTGCTGCCATTAATCGTTTAATTTCATCTAACGGAATATTTTCCTGATTTGCAACGATTTCTATGGCGGCTGTCGCCTTGCCATGCATCGCTTGTAACATTTGTGTCATATTGCCTCCTGTAAAAACAGGAGGTGCAAGGTCAACGTGCAAATAATGCACGTAACTGAGTCTCTACTCCCTTCGCAGGTATTATCCTGATCAGGTTGTGAGGGTATTTCTCAGCCGGTTGTACCAGCACCCCTGTAGCAGGGCGCATTATTGACATGCTAAATTTAAAAATCAAGCGATAATTTTTTTCGCGTGATTAGCCGCAGTAACTGTGGCACTAACAAATTGACACATAGCCCAGCTATTACTAATGCGGCAACAGACATTTTCCAGGGTTCAAAACTTTCGCCCAAAAACAAAGCGGAGCCTAACATGGCAAAAACTGGTATGAGCAATGAAAATGGGACAATTGCACTGACGGGATAACGTCCAAGTAACCAACTCCATACTCCATAGCCTACCCAAGTAGACAAATACACTATGCACAGTAATGAAACCACTCCTAACCATGAAACATGGTGTAAGGAATATAAAATACGCTCAGGTCCTTCCACGAAGAAGGAAAGCATAAAAAGCGGTGGAAATGCAGTCACGCAACCCCAACTCACCAATGTCGCTGTATTAATGTGACTAAGTTTTCTGGTGATGAGATTTCCCATTCCTGATGCAACAGCCCCGACAACGACAAACATAAATCCCGCGAGTGTCATATTACTATCAAGATGCGTAGCTGCTAGCGCAACACCGCTAAATGATAATAATGCTCCCATCATTTGCCAGATGGTGGGTATTTCACGGATGAATATTGCTGCAAAAAAGATGCTAAAAAATACAGAGGTTTGTGATAGCAACGATGCCATGCCTGCCGGCATCCCAACTGCGATACCCATAAAAATTGATGTAAACTGCAGAGCGAACATGAATAGACCATAAAGTGCCACTGTTTTGTATGCGTTTGTTGGCAAGCGAACAAAGAAGATCGCGGGAATACTCGCCAGAAAAAATCTGACAGCGCAAAGGAACAACGGCGGTATTTCATGTACGCCAATTTTGACAAAAATAAAGTTACAACCCCAAATGGCGGTTACAAGAAATGCTAATAAAATATGTTTAACTGGCATGAGTGTTTTGCCTCGTTGATTATTTATTATAGTTTTTTATATTAACACGAATGGATTTCTGCTCCCTTAACAAAGATTGGAGCAGCAAAACCCATCAGAGATTGAGCATCAATTAAATAACTCTCCGCATGTCCTACTTTTCTGAGTTGAATCTCATGTTCTTTTAAGTACTTAGCAAGAATGGTTGCAAAAAACCGATTAGGCCATCGCCTGATACCAATGCTGGTATCATATTCTTCCACATCAATCCATGTTCTCTCACCATTTATATTCAAAGGTACTTTAAAATCAACAATTCTTTTATTCGCAATTGGGGCGATATGCTCAGCATAGTGCAATAACGTCACTTGGTCTAAATCGGAGCCAAGTAATAATACTTTTCCCTGAGCCTCACATAATCTGGCGAGTGGTGATCCCACACCATAGCCATAATTTAATGGGTGATCGGCGACAATCCATTCAGCTTTACTACCTAATGCTGCTATTCTTGCACCTGGATTACCACTTACAACCACACCGGGCCATTGGCGGAAAATCTCTGCGACAATGCCGTAATCTTTTCTGGCTCGGCTTGAGGATGGGTCGAAAGCGGGACAATTTTGCAAAAGTTCAAGCTCTTGCTCAGGTGTGAGTTTACCTCGCCCAATTGCTTCAAATTCCGGTTCGCAGCCTATATACATCATCAGTGTACCAGTTGAGCCTATGATATCCAAAACTGCTTGAATGATATCTTCAGCGCGTGTTTCCTTGCCAATTGCACGCATGGAAGCGTGTAGCATGATTGTATCACCATGGGTGAGACCAAGATCTTGTAACTGTTCTGTAAGAATGTTCATTGTCTTCATTATTTAACTGATTAAATTCATTCACGGATTTTATTATCTTTATTTATTTGGTTGCGATGTTTTTGCCAGATGACCGACATCCACTCGAACAAATATTGAGTCACCGACAACCGTTAATATATCGCCAGCATATACTTCACACAGTACATTCGTTTTACGACCAACCTTCCCTTCGATTCGCGCTTTAAGTGTGAGCGGCACACCCATTGGCGTTGGCTTGATATATTTCACGTTTAGTTGACCAGTGACACAATCGATACGTGGGAGTGTTCCAGCCTCGCGGCCTTCAGCGCGATAATGATATGCCATGGCCGTCCAGTTAGAATGACAGTCGATGAGACAACTGATCAAGCCACCA
>DAIDIB010000128.1 GCA_027459575.1 Gammaproteobacteria bacterium
GACGGAAAATGCTGCGGTATGGAACAAGGGCGCGCACGGTGTGCTAACACAGCTTCGATTGATAGAAGAAAGACTGCCATTTACGCTGCATGGATTTGACTGCGATAATGGGAGTGAATTTTTGAATTATCATTTGCTAAAACATTTTCAGGAGCGCAAAAAGCCCATTCAGTTTACGCGCTCAAGACCCTATCACAAAGGAGATAATGCGCATGTAGAGCAGAAAAACTGGACGCATGTCCGGCAGCTATTTGGCTATTATCGCTATGAAAATCCTCGATTAGTGACGCTGATGAATGACTTGTATCAGAACGAATTGTCGCTGCTTCATAATTATTTTTACCCAGCGATGAAGCTGCAAGATAAGATACGCATCAAATCAAAGATAAAGAAAAACTACGACCAGCCGCAAACGCCGCATCAACGATTAATGAGCTGCGACGCCATCAGTGACGAGCAAAAAAAGAAGATGCAGCAGGTCTTTGAATCATTGGATCCTTTTGATCTCCAAAAGCGAATACAGCAGAAGCTTAAGAACATTTTTGCTCTGGTTGATATAAAATTAAAGGGAAGGACAGGTACATGACGGACTATCAAGCAAGCACTGCCTTCGGTAACATTCATTCTGGCTCAACGAAGGCTAGCTACTTAGGTTACTTCGGTAACATTTCATTCTGGCGCAACAGGCGTAACCATGACGGTATCGAGGTACCCACCCGTCTGCACGTTTTGGCTATTAGGAATTTTGCCGTAAATCGGGATGGCGGTTTGTGCGGAAGTTGTGGCGGTTATAGAAAGCGGATTCGATACGCTCCACACACTCGTCAGACCACTATTTTTGTAAAGCTCATAACTTAAGTACGCATTACTGGGGCCGCCGCCGCCGGTATTTTGCATGGCGCGCGTCGTACCATTCGCGTGAGACGAGTAAGTGCCGTTATCCATGGTGATAGTTGCAGAGGTGTTTTTCGTACAACTTATCAATACATCGCCATTTACATTAAGATCAGTATTACTGGTTGGGTCATAAGTACCGAATGCCATCTGGGCGGAATAAATCTTGCAGGTTGACGAAACTGAAGCTGTCACACCTAAACTAGCTGAACCACTGCTGGCATGCGCGTCATGGTGATGAAGTTTAAAAGCAAGAAACAATAGCACAAATGAAATTAACAGCAGTTTGAAGCGTTTTCGTTTCTCCAAATGGTGCTGAATAATTTTCTTCTGTTTATGTTCCAGTGAAAGATAAATCGCTTCCAGTTCATCATCCAGAGAAATATGGAATTCGTTTCCTGGCGAATAAAAACAGGGTGGCGTGATAAGTGAATAAGCGTAAATTACGAAATGATGTAGATACTGGAGTGAAATGATGAAGAATCGGAAGATATTTAACAGCATTTTAAAAACAAACGAGTGCACTCTGCCCACAAGGGCAACAAATGTGGAACTTTGTCGCTCTTTACCTCGATGCATGTTTGTACCTTTTTCTTGAAAACTTGTACAAGACTAATGATTTACACTGGTCTGTATAAAATTATAGCAGGTCTGTAAAAAGATATTTTATTGAAAAATAAGGAAAAAAATTGTTATACTCATCAATGGGTTATTGAGGTAAAAAATGCTTAAAAATCAATAACCAATCAGCTGAATATAGGTAATATAATATAAGGAGTATAATATACATAAAGAGAAGCAAAAAAATAGCAAGGAGGTTATTGTGACGGATATAGAAGCGGCTAAACACAATCCGGCCAAAATTTTTAAGCATCCTCACGATGTTATTGAGGATAATTCGCTGCCGCGCAATATGAAAATTGAAATTTTGAAGCGTTGGGCTTATGACGAACGTGAAATTTCAGTCGCGGAAGAAGAAAATATGCAAAGCGAAGATAACCGTCATGGGATTATACTGGATGAGGTATTGTCAGCACTGCAAGAGTTAGGTGTAAACAGCGATCAGGAAAAAAATCCTCCGACCAAACAAGGTTAGTTTTTTCGCCAAAATAAATTAATTAACTTAATTGTTAACGGTAACTACGGCCCGGTAGGTCTGTTTTTTTTCTCGCTGCGCTGCGAAAAAGAAACAGAGCCTCCCGGTCCGCCGTTCGAGGACAGTTAAAAAAATATTATGGCTTCGAAACAAACCGGTTGCCCTTAATATAAAATCTCAACAATCGTTTCGCCCAGTGGCCGGCATAATCAACACCAACTCGACAATCTTTGCAATTCGCTTGATGGAGCCCACCCGATGTATCAGATACTTGCCAAGCAAGTTCTTCGCCACATCTACGGTCTTATCAGCGTAAAATTTTCGAGGTAATTTTTTCATTATTAGATATTATGCGAACTTTTGTTTATAATCACGTCCCATGATTACTTTAAAAAATATAACCATCCGTCGCGGCGTCAATGACTTATTGCAAAATGTTGACTGGGTGATTTACCCCACCCAACGTATTGGCGTGATTGGTTCCAACGGTAGTGGCAAAACTACCTTATTTTCCTTGCTGTTAGGTCAATTGCAGCCGGAAAAGGGGGATGTGGATATTGCCAGGCATGTGCGTATCGCGCATATGGCGCAGGAGACGCCGGCCTTGCAGCAGTCTGCGCTGGATTTTGTGCTATCCGGTGATAGTGAACTGGACCATCTCAATGAAAAACTGCGTCAGGCGGAAGCGGCGGAAGATGGGCACGAAATAGCCGCCTTGCACGATAAAATCAGCATTATCGATGGCTATACCGCTCCTTCTCGCGCGGCGCAGTTGCTGGTGGGATTAGGTTTTCAGCAGCATGAATTAGAAAAGACGGTGGCCAGCTTTTCCGGTGGCTGGCGTGTGCGCTTAAATCTGGCGAAAGCTTTAATGAGTCGCTCGGATGTATTGCTGCTCGACGAACCCACTAACCACCTGGATTTGGACGCGGTATTGTGGCTGGAGCAATGGCTGCAGCAATATCAAGGTACCTTGTTGCTGATTTCACACGACCGCGATTTTCTCGATAGAACAGTAGATCATATCGCGCATCTTTATCAGCAAAAATTAAAAGTGTATTCGGGCAATTACACGACGTTTGAAACACAACGCGCGAATGATTTAATGTTGCAGCAGGCGATGTATGAGAAGCAGCAAAAGCATATCGCGCATTTGCAATCATTTATTAATCGCTTCAAAGCGAAAGCGTCCAAAGCCAAGCAGGCGCAAAGTCGTGTCAAAGCGATTGAGCGCATGGATGTGGTTTGTGCTGTGCAAGCGGAATCGGAGTTTCAATTTGAATTTCGTCAGCCGGATTATACGCCAAATCCCATGTTAACCCTAGATCACGCACGAGCGGGTTATGGTGATCATGTGGTGCTGGATAAATTAAGTTTGAGCATTACACCTAAAGATCGTATCGGCATTTTAGGGCCAAATGGTGCGGGTAAATCGACCTTAATTAAATTGCTGGCCGGCGAAATTGAGGTGATGGCGGGGGATAGAACAGCGGCATCAGGCCTAAAAATAGGCTATTTTGCACAACACCAGGTTGATCATCTGCATTTAGATGAGACACCGATGTGGCATCTGCGTGAATTGGCTAACAAGCGATCCGAGACAGAACTGCGCGGC
>DAIDIB010000129.1 GCA_027459575.1 Gammaproteobacteria bacterium
ATGACTTATCTGCGGCGGGTTATCAAGTAAATCCTACTAATCCATTTCTTATAAAAGAACCCATATTAGCTACTCCTATACGATCTCCTTACGCTGCGCGTATTAAAATGATGTGGCAACAAATGCGTTCTGCCATTATTTCTCAATTTCCAGAAGATCCTGCCCTACCTGTAGACGGCTACCTCAACCCGCCTAAAAACAGCGAACACTTAAATCTGATTTATTAGCCTCACAATTTTATTACCTCTATCGCAGCGAAGAACCATGTAGATTTTCTAATCCATGTCCGTGGGTCTATAAGGTTATTTTTTGAGAAATAATGTGACAATCGCGATGTAATTCTGTAGAAAAGGTGGGTCGGCGAAAACAAAAAGAGGTAACAGTCAAAGACGCCAATCTAGCACTGATACCAACCAACACGACCCAGCTAAATTATCATTAATTATTACGTAAAAGTCTAGTTTTCGTCGGTAGATGCCGATGAAAAAGAGCGCTCGAGAATTCAATTGTGCCCGTTGTCATAAGCAAGTCATTATTTGCAGCCCCTGTGACAGAGGGAATATTTATTGTGGACGTATCTGTTCACGGCGCTCTCGCGCCCTGAATCATCGCATAGCCAATCAAATTTATCAAAAAACGCAAAAAGGACAGCAAAAACATGCGCTACGTCAACGTCGCTATCGGCAACGCCTGAGAGACAAGCAGAATAAAGTGACGGATCAGGGTTCTAATGATTTATCACAATATGATTTACTTCCACGCGAGGAGAAATCACAAGAGATTGAACAATTCTATTGTCATTTTTGTAGAAAAGCGGTCTCGATATTTTTACGAAATGGATTTTTGCGTCACCATCAAGAAGATAAAAAGCAGGTCTCCTCATCTTGGCCATTAGGGCCTTAACCAAAAAAGATTGGGAGAATCATGATGACGATATCAAACGAAATCGAAGCTCAAATTTTAAGATACTATCATGTTGAAAAATGGCGAGTAGGAACCATCGCACGCCAATTAAACATACATCACAGTGTTGTTCGCAGAGTATTATCCGCTGCCGGTATTCCTAAAGCGAATTTTATTAAACGAGAATCACTCATTACGCCGTTTTTATCATTTATCACAGAAACATTAAAAACCTATCCAACATTAACAGCCAGTCGTTTATATGACATGGTTCGTCAACGAGGTTATGCAGGTGGTGTTGATCACTTTCGCCATTTGATTGGCCTTTATCGGCCTCGTCCACCCGCTGAAGCGTATTTACGTCTTAGAACGTTACCTGGCGAACAAGCCCAAGTTGATTGGGGACATTTTGGTTACATTGAAATTGGCAAAGCAAAAAGGCCATTAATGGCATTTGTTATGGTGCTTTCTTATTCGAGAAAAATATTTTTGCGGTTTTATCTCAATCAACAAACTGCAAATTTTTTAAGAGGACATGAAGCCGCATTTACTGAATGGAACGGTAATCCACGGGTCTGTCTTTATGATAATTTGAAGGCCGCGGTTTTAGAACGACGCGGAGATGCAATACGTTTTAATCCAGTATTACTTGAATTTGCGGCACATTATCGTTATGAACCACGGCCAGTTGCTGTTGCGCGAGGCAACGAAAAAGGACGTGTTGAACGAGCGATACGTTATGTGCGCGATAATTTTTTTGCAGCGAGGACTTTTAAAAATATCGACGATCTTAATTATCAAGCAATCGAATGGTGTAATGGAGTTTCATCCGAAAGACCGTGCCCTGAAGATAAAGCGATATCGGTTCAAGAAGCATTTCTTCAAGAGCAATCCAAATTATTAAAGCTCCCTGATAATCCTTACCCAACGAATGAGCGAGAAGAAGTCGCAATAAATAAAACACCTTACGCACGGTTCGATCTCAACGATTATTCTGTTCCACACACGCATGTGCGTCGGATTGTCACTGTATGTGCAACACTTTCTACAGTTTCTATTTTAGATGGTGTCGCCAATCTGATTGCAGAACATCCTCGCAGTTTTGACAAAGGAAAACAAATTGAAGATGCATCACATATTGCGGATTTAGTAGCACACAAAAGGGAAGCACGCCAACATCGCGGGCAAGATCGACTGCAAGCGGCGGCCCCCATCAGTCAGATGTTACTTATTCAAGCAGCCGAACGTGGATATAACATAGGCTCGATTGTCTCGCAATTATTACAATTTCTGGATATCTATGGCGCAAGCGATCTTGATACAGCGATTGAAAATGCTTTATCTAAAGGCGTTCCTCATCCAAACGCAGTACGTATTAGCCTCGAAAAACAACGAGAAGATCGCAATCTTCCGCCACCTGTCAGCGTCATACTTCCCGACGATAAACGCGTGCGCGAACTCGTCATTCGCCCTCATCAACTTGAATCATACGATCAATTACTCACAACTGATACGGAGAACAATCATGACAACTGATATCCTCATGCAACGAGCAAAATCATTAAAGCTCACTGGACTGGTCGCGCATTGGGATGAGGTGCGTGATAACAGCTGGGTGAACCAATTATTGCAGTGGGAAGAAGATGAACGCTCAAAGTCGACTCTTGCAACTCGCTTAAAATCATCGCGCGTTGGACGTTTTAAACCGCTCACTGATTTTGATTGGAATTGGCCTAAAAAAATTGATCGCCAGGCCATCGAAGAATTTATGAATTTATCATTCATGAATGAAGCGATAAATATTATTCTCTGCGGGCCTAACGGCGTAGGAAAATCAATGATCGCAAAAAACATTGCTTATCAAGCCATTATTTATGGCCAGACGGCTATGTTTACCACGGCAGGACAAATGCTGGGTGATCTCACGACTCAGGATGGCGATTTGGCATTGAAGAGAAAATTAAAATTTTATACCACGCCAAAATTACTTATCATTGATGAGGTGGGTTACTTATCATATTCCAATCGTTATGCAGATCTCTTGTTTGAAATAATTTCTCGACGCTATCACCAGAAGTCTACGATCATTACTACTAACAAACCATTTACTGAGTGGCGCGATATCTTTCCGAATGCAACATGTGTGGTCTCTCTCATTGATAGACTTGTTCATCGCTCAGAGATTATCAACATCGAAGCTGAATCATATCGACTCAAAGAAGCTGTGGAGGAAACTGCAAAAAGAAAAGCATCACGCGAAAAGAAAATAAAGCCAGCCAAAAACAGTGAAATCAACGGTGCACAGTCATGATGGATACGAAGCTAATAGATATTTTACCTGAAGACATATCGGATGAGGCGGCATATCATCTGGTTAATTTTATAAGTAATCTTGCGGTGGAAATCGAGAATCATTACTTTGCTCAATTAAGACGACACTCAAAAAATAATCTGGAATGGCCTGATTTTTAAATTTAAAGTGAAAGCGCGTATGTCACGGCAAATTACGCGCCTTTCACAGTTGAAAAGGCGTTTTTAAAATTTTAATTCTTCGCCATTTTTACGCGGATTTAATCAACCGTTAACATGCTGTATCCCAATAATCAGAAGCATCGATATTATGATCTTTATTGAATCAACTTCTGTATTATATATCAACTATTGACCCCTTGTTGTGATTTT
>DAIDIB010000130.1 GCA_027459575.1 Gammaproteobacteria bacterium
TCGAACCGAGTAATAACAGTTGGCGATAAAACACTGAGAATCGACCTGTTTTTTGCTGGACTCATGAATGGAAAAAAACAATACAGAACCGTTGGCGGCTCTTGGAGAAGTATTTCTGGATTATATTTTACTGCCGTCAAGCGAGAAAATCGAAATGGTGAAAACCAAGTTGTGTACCAGGTAAGCAATTACGAAGCAGAACCTCGTAAACATGTGCAGGTGTATGGATATCGCTGGTACATTGAAAAATTTTTTCGAACAGCCAAACAACACTTGGGGTTAAAGGATTGTCAGAGCAGAAGTCGTCAGACACAAAGCAACCATCTTATGAACGTGTTTTTGGCATACACCTTATTGATTTTTGAATGTCGTGAAAAAAAGCTCAAGAATCCTGAGGCTGTTTTGGCTCGTCGAAAGGGGAAAAGGGACCCCAGCTGGGCACTAAGATTCATTCGACCAGCACGAATCTTTAAGGGTGTTTATGCGTAAGTCCTGAACCATAGAGATTTGTAGCTATTAAAGCGTCGGACATTAACAAATTACCATTCTGTGATTGCCCGATAGAAAACGGATACACGGAGGAGCAACTTTGTGTTCCAACTGCACCAAGCTCTACCACTCGAGATACTGCATCACCTGCTCTATCGATTTTTTTTCCTAACAATTGAGTCTGACTACTTGTGTTATTCAGATACGCAACAAAAACATTGTCATCAAATGTGTTGATTAATTTCACCGCTGGATACCCGTAACCATCGGGATAACCGCCCCCGCAATAATAAGGTAATGCTGCTAAATGAAATGCTGGCCCTGACGGCGAGCCATTTGAATTGTAAACGCGCCCTGAAATATTGTATGGCATCCCACCCACATTCGAGCTCTGGATTGAATGATTAAAATTATTATTAACCCACGCAATCATCGCCGCATCATCATGAAAAGATGCTACTGCTGGCCAATAGTTTACATCTTGTGAAACTTGTATTGGGTCGGTAACGAAAGAGCCATTTTCTCGCATTATTCTTAAATAGGTGCCGTTAATAGAATTCCATGCTGCCCAGATATTGCCATCAGATCGTGCAGCCAATGAAACAGGGCCAACGGTACTTTGGCTAGTGATAGGAAATTCGAGTGCCGCGGCTGGATTCTTACCTGCTGATGCAAGCAAGCCTAAGCACAGCAATTTTTTTGAGTTGTTGCCAACCCATCGAATACTATTGCGCCAGCCATTAAAACATTTTGAGACGGCAGATGCTGACTGGTTGCGCGGGGCAGAATCACTGCCGCTTAACGCAGGAGCTATGGAGACGATGACAAACAAGGATGCAAGTAGATTCCTGCAATATTGAGATGCAAGTGACATGTCGGAATTCCCTAAAAAAGCAACTATATACCTACAATATAGGCAAGACAGTCACTATTGCAAATATAGCCAAGCGCCCAAGCCAATTTTAGGCGCTCAGAATCTGAAGAAGAGTTACTACTGCCGAGTCAACCCCAATAAGCTGGTTATGCACCTTGCTCAATATGCTCATAGCCTCATTTAAGGCACCCCGCTGGTTTAGGGTATGGGCCTTGGCGGCTGCCGCTTGCACGCTCTTTATCGGTTAGCTTAACAATAATTTCTTGCTGGCGAGCTAGGCGCTCTAGTATTGGCTCAGGTTTTTCATTCTCAATCACCCAGAGCCCTGGACCGTGTAAACGTTTAGTCGAAACCGGTATCTCGATAATTTTGCAAATAATTGCCCGCAAAACCGCAATAGTGTCATTTCTCAAAACCTGAGCAGGCAGGTCAGATGATGAGGCAAAATAAGCGCCGGCAACTTTTTGAATGCCTCAATTACTGCCGGATACCCTTTGACATGCTGCTTGATCAGATGCCAGCTTGCTTAGATCATAGGCATAGTTACGAATTGACGGGCACAGCTCATCATTGTGCTTGACTCCTGGGCATGACTAGGCAGTATCGATATCAACACCTGTTTCATATTCGTATTCCACATATGGCTTTAGAGGCATCAAGCATAAGGAAAAGCCGCTAATTTCTGCCTTTATAATATTTTTTCCCTTCACAAGATAAGCCGTTAATTCATAGTCGTGATCATTCTGACCAAGCGTAAAAGTATCAATTTCATTGCCATTTGGCTGATCCAATATTTTATATCCGCATGCATGAATATTATTTTTTAGCCAGGGCCACAGCCCATAAAGATTGCTCCAAATAGTTGGGCGGCC
Source organism: Gammaproteobacteria bacterium (assembly GCA_027459575.1). GTDB lineage: Bacteria > Pseudomonadota > Gammaproteobacteria > DSM-16500 > DSM-16500 > Aquicella. Next base: position 2,236 of record DAIDIB010000130.1, read on the forward strand.
ATCATACTCGGATGGTAGAAATCGTCCTCCAGCAAAATATTCCTCATACATTTGAAAATATTTTATTTTGAAAGGGCGGAAGATTTCTAATGCTTTAGGGATCGCTCTTATTGCTTCTGGATAGTCATTGACATGTATAAGAGAATGGAATGTGAGCGGTTTGTCTTCTTCACTGATGCTCAACGCAAACTGAAGTTTATTATCTTTACGAAATTCTACGCCAGCAGCCGTCTCATATTTTTCGTGTTCACGCAATAAGAAGCTGGTGGCATTTTCAATATTTAGTTGGAAGGGCTTGTTTGAGGCGTCTTTTACATAGGGTGGCGTCCAAAAGGTGTAACCTAATTTTTCAGCAACTTCTAAAATTTTTGCAATGTTATTGGGTGTTGGCTGTACCCCCAAATCAAAAAAGTAAAAAAAATCAAAGCCCATAATTACCTCTTAAAAATCTGAAAGACCCATTATTTTGTATCCTCTCTCTAGCATATAGCGAAGGATTTCGTTGAGTTTTTCCCCAGTCGGCAGATTCACAATTTTATCAGCATCTGGAAATCCTTTTGGAGTAAGCAGCAAATAAGAGATCTCTTTGCCTGCTAGTATAAGTTTATCGCTGATGTGATCTTTATAATCATTGATAGCGTTGCAATGACTTTTTATCTGATCAAACAATCTGTTAAAACTGGCTGTTTACAATATAAATCCAATGAAAACTTTAGATTGGCAGTTGCAATTTCATAAGGCTTTAAGCGCCCAGCGCCCCTCGGTTTCCAGACTATTGTAAATGGTCCCAGCTCACCACGGGCATATAACAGGCCGTCTGCGGCAACCACAGAACGAAACACCCCGCCGCGGGAATCAGATATGCTAAACGATACCCCGCACCGGCAGGATACGCCGCCACGCAGGATGAGCGAAACCCCACCGCCTCCGCCACCACCTGCTGATGAAGAAGCATACGCTTAAATTAATTAAGGCCCGCTTAATCGCAGGTCTTTTTCATTGCTCATTTTTTCATTGGCTCAGCTGAATCAAAATTGAATGTTTCAAGGTAATAGATGGTGAGCCCTTGGCATAAACGTAGTGCCAAGCCTAAGTAAGCACTTGTATCTATAGCATATTCATTGTTGTATTGGCGCATTTTGTTCGGTTCGCTAGGAATAAGCCAAAAATTATCTCCGTCTATAACCCACTCACACGTAAAATCCTGTGCAGCCAGCTGATAGCGATAAAACTTTTTTTCCGGAATATCTTCAATTAGATGAATTAAGCATCCATTATC
>DAIDIB010000131.1 GCA_027459575.1 Gammaproteobacteria bacterium
TGTTTTTTTAAAAGCCTTATTAGGTTTAATGGCCGTCAGAAAAACGCTCGCGTTGGCCGCCAAGACAGCCTCCAGACCTGTTGATATCTTTTTCTTTAAAAAACAACCCATATCTTCTCACGATATGTTATTAGATTCGATGAAAAAGCTGCTTTTAAAACTTGGTATTCGTGGCGATAATATCTTGCAACGAATCGAAGAAAAAAATTATGAAGGTGCATTAAGAATAGCGGCGAATGATGTTTCCAGAGGATTGAAGGTTGCCGAATTAATATTAAATTTTCGTGAGGACCTGGCTATTCATATCGATCAAAAAGCAGGGGAGGAGCAAAACGCGGCGATTCATTATGCGGCGAAGAAGCAAAATAGAGCTATGTATGACTTGCTTGTTTCTCATGGCGCTGATCCTAAATTAGCAAACAAACATGGTCTATGTGCGTATGATGTTTTTGGTCTTACTACTACTCCGATATTAATCAGTTCTAGTACAAAATGATTTTAAATGTTTATAAAATAACTTTCCAACATAATGTCTGCGCCTATCAGAAGTAGCGTATAATATCTATGTAGCCTTAACATGGAGGTTAAGCTCGCATGAAGAATAAAACCGCGTTGGTAACGGGTGGAATGGGTGGCATCGGTACCGCGATTTGCCAGCATCTTTGCAAGCAAGGCGCGACGGTAGTAGCGAGCTACAATCGCGGTGGTGATCACGAAGCGGCTAAAGCCTGGCAAGCGGAACAACTGCAACAAGGTTTTAATATTGCTATTCGCTACGTTGATGTCGCCGATTTTAAATCCTGTGAAAATCTGATTAATGCTATCAATACCGAATTCAATGGCATAGATATACTAATTAACAACGCGGGCATTACCCGTGATGCGCAATTTTCAAAAATGACACCGGAAGAATGGCAAGCAGTCATCAGCATCAATCTGGACAGCATGTTCAATGTCACACGTCATGTCATCAATGCCATGCTGGAACGCAAATATGGACGCATTATAAATATTTCATCCATCAACGGTCAAAAAGGCCAATTTGGTCAAACCAATTATTCCGCAGCTAAAGCAGGCATTCATGGTTTTACTAAAGCTTTGGCGCAGGAAGTCGCGCGCAAGGGGATTACGGTTAACACTATTTCACCGGGCTACATTGAAACAGCGATGGTTATGTCCGTGGCGGATAATATTCGGGAGAAAATTGTGGCACAGATCCCCGTGGGAAGGTTAGGCAAGCCGGAAGAAGTGGCGCGTGCGGTCGCGTTTTTGGCGGCGGAAGAAAGTGGGTTCATCACCGGTTCTAACTTAACGATTAACGGCGGCCAGTATTTAATTTAATTTCTCGTAGCCCGGAGAGTGCTTTTCTCATCCGGGAAGCGGAGTCAAAACCAAGCCTCGCTCCCCGGATGAGAAAAGCACTCATCCGGGCTACACTCAAACTGTGTAAATATAGCATAACGCTGTATCCCACGAACATTCCACGCGTACGACTTTTTTAAAAGTGATGCGTGAGAGTGTAGCAATAGGTCTTAAACTTAAAACAGTGTGAATGGTGGTTGTTTCGTTAATTTTTTTACCCAGAATGTGCAGCATTGAAAGACTAAAACACGGTGAAGCGATCAGCGCGATAGTCGCATCGGTAAATGGTATATCAAAAAAATCACCTTGCGTGAAATTAACGCTACGATCTGCGATAGCTGGCATGTTTTGTAGTGCCTGCGCATGTAACTGCGGGTTAATTTCAATGCCGCGCGCTGCCTTTACTTTGGTCTGCGAAAAAACCTGCATGACCACTTTACCTTTGCCAGAGCCTAGATCGAGGAAGACATCATTGTCGTTCATCGTAACTTCGCGCAGTAATTTATTGACGCTTTCAGGAAGTATTTCGCCGTAGGTTCCGGTGATGGTAGTATTCAAATTAATAGTTCCGTTTGTAAGAAATGTTGTCCCGGCGAAAGCCGGGATCCAAAGATATTTAAACTGGATCCCGGCTTTCGCCGGGACGACGCTCTTGTGTTATATTACCAACATGGCCTACAACTTCAAACATCTCGTCATCAAACGACTATTGGCGGAAAATCTTCTGTTAATCCTGCTACAAATGATGGGCATGAAATTCTGCGTGCTCTCTAACCCATCTCTACCCATCGACTTTGCCGCTGGCGCGGCGGCGGCGTTTATTTTCATGCGCGGCTATACCATTTTGCCCGGCATTTGGCTCGGCAGTTTATTTGCCAGCCTATTGTCTGGCTGGACGTTTGTCGCTGGCGGCGTGATAGCATCTGCTTATACTCTGCAAACCGCCATGTTATTTTTCCTATGTCTGCGATTTATCAGCCCTGGCCTGGTTTTCCTGGATAAGAAATTATTTTTACGTTTTGTGCTGCTTTGCTTTTTTCTGGGCTTATGTTTTAGTCCCATCCTGCCTTGGCAAGCGAATGTTGCCGGCTTGCTGATCATGACGCTTGCCATCACCAACTGGGATATGTATTTCCCGGAAATGAGCCAGTGGTATCAGCTCCCCGACTTCACGAGCATCACTATCTTATTTTTTATTGCTCTGCTCATTAATTTGGCTTTTAGTCTTGGCTATTTTAACTCTATGAATAATATTGCTTTATTGTTAACTTTCCTTAGCGTAATGATAATCATTTCTGGTATCCATCGCGCCAATATGAAATAATTTATAAATTATAATTTCGAGGTCGATAATGTCATCTCCGCAACAAACCGAAACCAGCGCCGGGAATATCAAAACACCGGAAGAAATTGAAAAAATGCGCGTCGCTGGTCGCTTGACTGCGCAAGTACTGGAAGCCGTCACCGCCATCATCAAGCCTGGCATTACCACCATGCAAATTGATGAATTTTGCGAGGACTACATCAGAAACACCTTGCATGCTATTCCCGGCAGCAAAGGTCAATATGGTTATCCTTATACTGTCAATACATCACTGAACAAAGTCATCTGTCATGGTATGCCATCCAAAGACGAAGCCTTGGAAAAGGGCGACATCGTTAATGTAGACATCACCGTCATCAAAGATGAGTATTTTGGCGATAGCAGCAAAATGTTTTGTATTGAACCTGTGGCAACACACGCGCAACGTCTGGTCGATGTAACGCAACAATGTCTTTACTATGGCATTCTCGCTGTCAAACCGGGCGCGACCCTGGGTGACGTTGGTCATGCCATTCAATCGCACGCGGAAAAGAACGGTTATTCTGTGGTGCGCGAATATTGCGGCCATGGTATTGGAAGGCTAATGCACGAAAGTCCGCAGGTGACACATTATGGTAAAGCGGGCAAAGGCGATGTACTGCAGGCAGGCATGACGTTTACCATTGAACCCATGATTAATCAGGGCAAACCTGGTATTAAAATCATCAAGCGCGATGGATGGGATATTGCCATTACCGCCGACCGGCGTTTATCCGCGCAGTGGGAGCACACTATTTTAGTCACG
>DAIDIB010000132.1 GCA_027459575.1 Gammaproteobacteria bacterium
AACCGATATTGTATTCGCGACTGCCACGTGGGTCGGTATGACCTTCCAGCATCACTTTTGATGTGCTGTTACTTGCCAGCTTCTTGGCGTGAGCATCGATGGAGGCACGATCGTCTGCATGAATCGTGTCGCTATCGAAATCAAAATAACACGTGTTTTTGTTAGCGGCAAGGTGTCTGGCGTGACTGTCATCGCTGCCATCGCTCAAACGATCTTCATCACCCAAACCAGATGATTGTGCGCTATCAGAACCTTGTTGACCGTTATCGTTCATTGACCATTGGTTTTGTTTCTTTTGTGAGTGACACGCAGTCAAAGCGACTACACTTAAACCTATTCCTAAAACCTGTACCCATTTTTTTAATTTCATATAATCCCCTACTTCCTAAAAATAACTGGTTAAAAAATTATACCTGATAATTAACGCTAGAGAAATGGTGACCATGCCGGATCCTGCGCTTCACCATTTCGGGCTGGTAGCAACAGTTGTATTCTGCCATCCACCGATACCATTCCCAACATGTTTCTACCCCCGGATACTGTATCATAAAGTAGCATATCGCCATTGGGAGCGACACTGGGCGATGAGCTATCCGTTGCGGAGCTGGTCAACACCTTGGTCGTGCCGCTATCAAGGTCCAGCAGTCCGATCCTATAATAACCATCTACCCGATGAATCATGGCTAAATGCTGCCCATCCGGCGCGAAAGAGGCGCGCGCGTTATAATTGCCATCGAAGGTTAGACGACTGGCGGTACCACCAGTCGTGCTGATTTGATAAATCTGGGGGCCACCACTACGATTTGAGGTAAATACTAGCGACTTGCCATCCGGCGACCAGGCTGGTTCTGTATTAATATAAAAATCACGGGTAATCTCGATTAAACGTTTTGAGCCGATATCCAGTATGTAAATATTCGGCGTACCGCTTTTTGATAACACCAGCGCCAGTCTGCGGCCATCCGGCGACCAGGCAGGTGCGCCATTGATACCTTTATAGCTTGAAATCAAGGTGCGTTTACCGGTGATTACATTCTGCTCATAAATAGAAGCCTTTTTATTTTCGAAGGACACATAGGCAATACGGCGGCCATCCGGCGCCCAGCTTGGCGACATGATTGGCTCGGGTGAAGTTAGTAATGGCCGTGGGTTATAGCCATCCTGATCGGCCACTTCCAGCATATAACGCGCTTTGGTGCCTGGCACATTGAACGCGCGCTGCACGACGACATAAACGATACGAGTCGAGAACACACCCGGAATGCCGGTGATTTGTTTAAACACTAAATCGCTAATATGATGCGCCGCTGCTCGCAAATCCCTGCCCGGAATAGTGTAGCTTTTGCTCATTATTACATTATCAGATTCTTTCCCACCTACCTTTTCGCGCAATGAGAAGCTGACTTGATAACGATCGCCACCTAGCGCGTCTACTTTGCCTGTCACCGCGTAGTCGGTGAAACCGTCATTGCTGGATACCTTAAATCGGCCGCTATTCTGCAGGTCATTTGACACGATGCCCGACACATCTTGTGGAATATTGCCGGGGTTGGTAAACGGCATGACCGTAATGGGCACGGCGCTCGCCACACCGCGTGTCAGTTCCATGGTGAGGATAGCATGAGCGTTTAGCGACAATAATATGGCGGTAATGAGAAAGGCTAATCTGAGTAATTTTTGCATAGGCTATCTTTCCGAATGTTTAGCGGAAATATAGCATAATTTATTATTGCGGGACTACTTCCTCTTCAGACAATGGCGCGCCGAGCGCTTTGCCTTCCATCAACGTGCAGCCAGATTCCCGCAGCAGCTTTAATTGGTCCTGGGTTTCAACGCCTTGCACTATCAGTTGCGCACCGAGGTTATGTGCGAGCTCGAGGATGGACTGAATGAGAATCGCGGTTTGTGGGTTGGTGCCGACGTCGCTCAACAACGTTTTATCGAGTTTGAAATAATTAACAGGGAATTCTTTTAGCTGGAACAATGACAAAGTGCCCGTGCCAAAATCATCGATGGCAAGCTTCACGCCCATATAACGCAGCATGTTGAATGATTTTTCTAATTCTTCGGATGACAACGGCCTTGCATTAGCCTTCACTTGCAGCAATAACCATGCGGGATCAAAATTTGTTTCTTTCATGATTTGCGACAAGCGGCAGACAAAAGGTGTGCTCTGTAATAAATTAAGCGGCAATGACACGCCTAGTAACGCTGGCCTGAATCCCAGATCACGCCAGCGCACAAATTGCTGGCAGGCGGCGGTGATCAACCACTCTGCCACTCTCGCAATTTTATGCTGCTTCCCCGCGAGATCCAGCAGCTCATCTGCGCTAACTGTACCAAGTTCTGGATGCTCCCAGGACAACAATGTATCCATACAAATAATTTCTTCGTTTGCTGTATTGATAATCGGCTGATAGTGAAGAGCGAAATCATTAACAACACTTTCAGAATTCAGACTGCTTGATAGTTGTAAAATGCGACGACTGCTGTTGTACATTTCTTCCTGAAAAAATTCGTAACGATGCATGCCTTTGCTTTTTGCCACTTTCAACGCGTGATCTGCCGCGAGCATCAAAGAGGCGCCATCCTGTCCATCATGAGGGAAGGTCGCGATACCAATGCTCGCTGTTATGCGCAAGGATTCGTTCTTGATCTCAAACGGCTGCACCATCGTTTGCAAAATACGTTGCGCGACGACTGCGGCGGTTTCTGCTCTGGAAAGACGTGTAATCATCACCACGAAGGTGTCTTTGTTAAAACGACTAACGCTATCGACTTGACGAATGCAGCGTTTTAAACGTGTCGCCACTTCGTGCAATACCTGGTCACCCGATTTATAATCTGTGATGCTATTCACTAATTTAAATTCATCAAGATCGATTATCAGTAAACCCAGCACTAACTGATATCGTTCACTTTCTTTTAGGCCTTGACGCAGCCTGTCTTCGAATAGTTGCCAACTGGGTAACTGAGTCACGGGATCTTCCCTGCTATGCTTCACTTTTATCTGCAATGCATTGATTTCTTCCTGAAGCTTGCGTTCATGTTCGGTTGATTTAACTAACGCTGCCAGAGCGGCTTGAATTTTATTGCTATATCGCGACCGCTGCGAAATGGTTATCCACAGTGTGATGGAGAAGGATATAACGCATAATATTATGGAGGTTATAATTATCATTTATGCTCCCCTATATATTAATTTTAACACTAGTTGGCATTAATGTAGGGAAATGCTATAAATTTAAGCAGTATTTTTGTATATTTTTTGGACAATTGTAGCCCGGGTGCGCTTTTTGCACCCGGGAGCTGAGCTTAAACAAAGCCGCTCCCGGGTGCAA
>DAIDIB010000133.1 GCA_027459575.1 Gammaproteobacteria bacterium
ACAAAAGCTGGATGCGACACTTGACGAAATTCGTGATTTACCTGCTGAAACAAAAGATGGTTATCAAATAGATTTGATGGTCAATGCTGGATTAGGCTCGGATATCAGTCGTGCATTGCAAGTTGGCGCGAAAGGCGTGGGTTTGTATCGTACTGAAATTCCGTTTTTAATACGTGATCGTTTTCCTTCAAGTGAAGAGCAGCGCGTGGTGTATAGACAAATGCTGAGTTCCTTCGCGCCACGTCCTGTTACCATCAGAACGCTGGATATTGGTGGTGACAAACCGTTGCCATATTTCCCTATTAAAGAAGACAATCCATTTTTGGGTTGGCGCGGTATTCGCATCACACTCGATCATCCAGAAATTTTTCTCTCGCAAACACGCGCCGCTCTGCGTGCCAGTGATGGCCTAAATAATCTCCGTATTATGCTGCCGATGATTACTGATATCGCGGAAGTAGACGAAGCGATGCGTTTACTTAAAAAAGCCTACACCGAAGTATGCGAAGAAGGCTGTAAAATTGACATGCCACAGATTGGCGTGATGATTGAAGTGCCAGCTGCGGTGTACCAGTCACGCGCCATCGCCAAGCGCGTGGATTTTCTTTCCGTAGGTAGCAACGATCTCACGCAGTATTTACTCGCGGTGGATCGCAACAATCCACGCGTCGCGAATTTGTACGATGCCTTGCATCCCGCGGTGTTACGCGCGTTGATACAAATTGTGGAAAATGGCCACCAGGAAGGTAAACACGTCAGCATCTGCGGCGAAATGGCCGGTGATCCTGCCGCTGTTATGTTATTGCTGGCGATTGGTTTTGACTCTTTTAGTATGAACGCCGCTTCCATTAACCGTGTCAGATGGATAGTGCGCAGTATCACAAAAAAGAAAGCCGCTAAATTACTGCAAGAAGCGCTGAGTATGGAAAGTGCAACGATGATTCGCTGTCATATGGAGCTGGCGTTAGAGCGTGCGGGATTGGGTAATCTGATCCGCGCTGGTCGGTAAACAACCGCCGTTTCTAGGATAATTGTCGTCTAATAGCAGCGAGAAAAAACAGACCTACCGGGCTGTGGTTACCGCATCTCCGATGGAGTTAGATGGGACAGCTCCCCGGATGAGAAAAGCACTCATCCGGGCTACTCTATGGTATTATTACCCCGTGTAACTGATAGAGATGGCTTATGTTGACTTACCCCGCAATAGACCCGGTCGCCTTTCATATCGTTGGTTGGCCAGTACACTGGTATGGATTAATGTATTTAGTCGGTTTCCTCGGCGGCTGGGCGGTGCTGTCGCTAAGGCTGCGCTACTCCAACCGCGGCTTCACGCAAGACCAGCTTTCCGACATTGTATTTTATACAGCCTTAGGTGTTATTATCGGTGGTCGCCTTGGTTATATGCTGTTCTATGATCTGCCCGCTATTTTTCATAAACCCATGCTGATTTTGAAAGTCTGGGAAGGCGGCATGTCTTTCCACGGCGGCTTGCTCGGTGTGCTAGTCGCCATGTGGTACTGCACCCGAAAATTCAAAAAGTCTTTTCTTGAACTCACAGATTTAATCGCACCCGGCGTGCCAATTGGCCTCGGCGCCGGCCGCATCGGTAATTTTATTAATGGTGAATTATGGGGACGAGTTTCCGACGTACCATGGGCGATGGTGTTTCCTAACTCCGACGGCATGCCACGACACCCTTCGCAACTCTACGAATTTTTCTTTGAAGGTGTGGTGTTGTTCACGGTGCTATGGATATTTTCCCGAAAGCAACGGCCAGTAGGCGCCGTATCCGGCTTGTTTGCACTACTGTATGGCATCTTCCGTTTCAGCATTGAATTTTTCCGTGAACCTGATGTGCAGATAGGATATTTAACTTTTGGACTAACGGAAGGACAATTATTGTCGGTGCCACTCGCATTGGTAGGTGTGGCATTGTTATGGTATGCATATCGAAAGAAAAAGGTGACAGCATGAAACAATATCTGGATTACTTGCAGCATATTTTAAATCACGGCGCGCGGAAAGTTGATCGCACCGGCGTTGGCACGCTCAGTGTGTTTGGCTATCAAATGCGTTTTAATCTGAGCGAAGGTTTTCCATTGCTAACGACTAAAAAATTACATACTAAAAGTATCGTGCACGAATTACTGTGGTTTTTGCAGGGTGATACTAATATTAAATACTTGCAAGATAATGGTGTGCGCATCTGGAATGAATGGGCGGATGAAAATGGCAATTTAGGTCCCGTGTACGGCAAGCAATGGCGCTCATGGCAAACGGTGGATGGACGCACAATCGATCAAATCAGCAACCTCATCCAGCAAATTAAAACCAATCCCGATTCACGACGATTAATCGTCAATGCCTGGAATGTGGGCGAACTGGATAAAATGGCGCTGCCACCCTGTCATTTAATGTTTCAATTTTATGTGGCCGGCAAAAAATTATCTTGCCAATTGTACCAACGCTCCGCGGATTCTTTCCTGGGCGTACCATTTAATATCGCATCCTATTCTCTGCTCACCTGCATGATTGCACAGCAATGCGATTTAACACCCGGTGATTTTGTCTGGACGGGCGGTGACTGCCATATCTATACCAATCATTTTGAACAAGTGCATGAGCAGTTAAGCCGTCAGCCTTATGCGTTGCCACAGCTGCATTTCAAGTGCAAACCGGCAACGATTTTTGATTACCAATACGATGACATCGAATTTTTGAATTACGAAGCGCATCCGCATATAAAAGGATTGGTTGCTGTTTAAGCATCCAGTGGCTGAACTGCTTTTGTCTGATCGAAATGAATGATGCTGTCAAATTGATAAGGCAGGTGCGTAAAAAAATAATGACTGGCACGCTCCGTTTCAGGACGATAAATAACACCGATGGCGCGTTGTAATCTAGGCAGTTTAAGATAATGTTCCAGTTTAGCATTAGCGTGCAAATCCAGCAGAAAATTTTTGTATTTGATGTGATGAAATAATTCTTCGTAACTTCCCTCAAATCCTGGATTAACCCGTTTGTATTCCGCGGGTTCATCCCAGTCCGACGCCGCGGTAACGGTACCTTGATTGGTTGAAAAGCCAATCAGGTAAGTGTCCATGTCATGCTGCTCGCGAACCAGGCCACCGACGTTCATTTCGCCTTGCTCGCCCATCTCTGTCGCGCGCGCGATCGGCGGCTTCGGGATCAACCTTGGCTAAATAATCAATGACCGTTCATCCAAACTTACTCAAACCTATCCATAGATAGCTATGACGCTGGATTCCTGTTTCAACGCACCATGACTA
>DAIDIB010000134.1 GCA_027459575.1 Gammaproteobacteria bacterium
ATATAACAAATACAGCTAGAGTAAATAAATTTTAGCGTTCAAAAAAAGAACGAGGAAAAATCATGGAAAGGGGTCAATGTAAGTTGACCCCGATCTCTTATAAGCTATAATGATCAATAGTATGAACAATATAGATATTATTGACTAAGGTATTGATCATTATGGGCAGAGAGAAAATCATCACACTCCCCTCGCTACAGCGACTATTATCCGAGCTAGGTGAAAACATTCGCCTTGCACGACTACGCCGGCGATTCTCGGCTTCCATCGTCGCGCAACGCGCAGGAATCGCTCGCAATACATTACGCGCCATTGAGCGAGGCGACCCGAACGTAACTTTTGGTGCTTATGCAAATGTACTGCTCTCATTAGGACTTGAAAAGGATTTGAGATTACTTGCTCATGACGATGAATTAGGTCGAAAGCTACAAGATTTAAATTTACCCGTTAAAGCCCGGGCACCACGCACAGTAAAGCACAAACCAGCAAAGAAGAAAGACAATGAATAAATCAAAAAAACGACAAATAGAAGTTCATGCCCATTGGAATGGATTAACCAGGCCAATGCTGGTTGGTGTTCTGCATGCTACTCCATCACGTGGTAAAGAAATTTTCTCATTTGAATATAATCATGAATGGCTAAACAGCAAACATACTCGACCACTAGACCCATCACTTACATTATTTCATGGGCAACAGTACGCACCAACAACACAAGATAACTTCAGCATTTTTCTAGATTCATCACCCGATCGCTGGGGACGCTTTTTAATGAAACGCCGAGAAGCCTACCTTGCACGTGAAGAAAAATGCGAAGAACGAAAATTATTGGAATCAGATTATCTTTTAGGTGTTTATGATGAACATCGTATAGGCGCGTTACGCTTTCGCACCGATCCCGACGGTCCATTTCTTGATAACAAAAAAAACTGGCATCACCGCCCTGGACGTCATTACGTGAATTTGAACATGCAAGCTTAGAAGTCGAAAAAGATAATGCGGAAAAAAAACCAGGTTATGCAAAATGGCTGAATATGCTTATCGCCCCTGGCGGTTCATTAGGTGGAGCACGACCAAAAGCAAGTGTGATTGACGAACATAAACATTTATGGATTGCCAAATTCCCAAGTGGAAACGATGAAATCGATATTGGAGCCTGGGAAATGGTCGCTTATAAGCTGGCTTTACACGCCAAAATAGACATGGCCAAGGCGAAAATAGAAAAATTTAACAGTCGTCATCATACTTTTCTCAGCAAACGATTTGATAGAACACCCTCTTCTGACCGCATTCATTTTGCATCGGCGATGACATTACTACAGCGAACAGATGGTGATGATGCCTCAAAGGGAGCAAGTTATATTGAACTTGCAAATTTCATCATGCATCAAGGCGCACAACCCGAACAAGATTTAGATCAACTTTGGCGTAGAATTGTTTTTAATATTTGTATTTCTAACGTCGACGATCATCTGAGAAATCACGGTTTTATTGTAGAATCTAATGGATGGCGATTATCACCTGCATTTGACATCAACCCTGTCGCGAGTGGAGATGGCTTAAAGCTTAATGTTTCAGAGACTGACAACGCGCAAGATTTGGAGCTTGCCAGAGAAGTAGCGGGGTTTTTTAGGATAAAATCAGATAGGGCTGATGAAATTATTAGAGAAGTTGTTAAGGCTACAAATGGATGGAGAAAAGTGGCGACTTCCTTGGGAATATCGGCGGGAGAGCAGAATAGAATGGAGAGAGCGTTTAGAGTTGCTAATGCGGGAAAGTAAACGAAATCATTGGGGTCGCATCTTTTCAGCCTGCAGGTGTGAGTTGCCTGCAGGCTAAAAAGATGCGACCCCAGTTTCTTACGGAGCAGCACTCAGCATTGCTTGTGAATTCGTTTGCTTCAGCATTTCACTTTCAGCCCACTGCTTTGCTTGCATGACTAAATCTCGTGTACGCGTGCTAAAAAACCCTTGTAAAATGGACGAGCGTTCCTTTTCTAACATAGTTATATATGTCAGTAACTTAAGAGGCTTGTCAATCAATTCATTTATTTTCTTATGCGCATCAAGTTTAAGTAGTTTTCTATCCTTATTGGGATAAGGCCAGCATGAATTAATCTCTTCATCTAACTTTTTAATACCACGCTCAATAGCATCAAGAAGCTGTGTTTTTTCAGTTTTTACTTCTAGCTTAAATAACATGCCATGATAAGCTATTTTAGGATTTAATTCAGCGGTTATCCCGTTAACAACGGCACGCAATAAAGCTACTTTATACGTTGACATATCGCCAGGAGGATTTTGTAGTATTGCGTTGGCAGCCTTCAGATCCTCTACTCTCTCTGATGCGCCATATACACGGAAAACCGCGCCTAATCCGTCTTCACGATCAGACTGAATAACAAACAAGGGAATATCTTTTACAAACTGAAGTCTTTTTTTATCACGCAGCATTTGATTCCATGCGCGCAATCGTAATTCAAGCGTGTCACGTGAAGCAAACATTGCGTCAATTCTTCTTTTTGGCAGCCCAATGTCCAGCTCATTCCACCAGATTGTTTTCTTTTCCTTAACCGCCTCAAGATTGTTTTCTCTGAGCCTGGAAATGGGTGCTACAGGTACAACATCTTCAGGCTTAAAATTAGTTGGATTGGGTGATATCCAGTAACAGGCGTCACTACCGCCATCTGTTTCCCAAACGTATCTTTCGTCTTTGAGATCACATGCATCAATATCCCACAAGTAACCAATCATATCATCACCAAAAACCATCATGTATTCTGGTTCGGGTGGAAGTAAAGAAGTTGCTGTTTTGGCAGTGTGTTGAAATTCTATGTCTTTATGTTTCGTATTCCTGCATTCACCTGGCGTGTACTCATACTCTTCGCCTGATTTCATATTTTTTTTCATTAGTTTTTCAGGTCTTGAAAGTCCATATCTAGCAAAAAGAGCTTCAGTAAGGCTTGGTGGGAATACTGCCGAATTTTACCGGCACGCTGATTCACGATCACTGGAAACCCTATTTTACTTATTCCTGCGAGCATGGCCTTTGCAATGCGCACCATATTCGGGATTTAACCTATGCCCACGAAGAAGATAATCAATCATGGGCTCGCGAGATGAAATCATTACTATTTGAGATCAATGATGCGGTTAACGCAACAGGAACCAGCGCCCTTTCTGTCGATAAGTGCGAAGAATACAAAGCTAAATATCGCGATATCATTAAAGCAGGCGAACTGGAATCACCGTTGCCGCCGAC
>DAIDIB010000135.1 GCA_027459575.1 Gammaproteobacteria bacterium
TTTGATTCATGATGGCGCGCTCAATGGTTTGTCTAATCCACCAAGTGGCGTAAGTCGAAAACCGGAACCCGCGTTCAGGATCAAATTTTTCAACAGCGCGCAACAAACCCAAATTACCTTCTTCAATTAAATCGGCAAATTCCAGGCCACGATTATAATAGCGACGCGCAATTTTGACCACCAGACGCAAATTACTCTCCACCATTTTACGTCGCGCGGCTTCATCGCCTTTTTGCACCAGACGACCATAATGAATTTCTTCTTCGGCAGATAACAAAGGCGAATAACCAATTTCTTTTAGATACAGTTGTGTGGAATCAATGCTTGCTACATGCGAACCCCCTTGTTGATCAGGGAGTTTACTTTCGAGGGGAATTTCGTCCGGAACCGCTTTTAATTCTTCTTCTTTCTCCTCTAGTACTGTTACCTCGAGATCAGCGACGGTAGGCTCTTTTTCATTATCGTGCTTTTTTTTGGGGGCCATCTTCTTACTCCTTCCATGTTTTTTGGCCGAAGTATCTTTACCCTCTGTCTTGGTGCTTTTAGGCATATAGAACCTACCCTACCTCAAAAAGGGATGGTACATAAAGATATTATACCGCAAATCAGGCAGAGGAGGGTTAAGAAAGATTAAATGTAAGATATTGATTCGGTGAGTTAATCTGTAGCCCGGGTGCGTTTTTTGCACCCGGGTGCAAAAAACGCACCCGGGCTACCATTAGCCGATCTGCAACGGGGTGACCCAGTTTGAGAGCTCATCGAGTACTTTGTAATGGGTCAGGTCAAAATGCAGCGGGGTGATGGATACATAACCAGAATTGACCGCATAGAAATCGGTGCCTGGTCCTGCGTCTTGCTCTAGCCCTGGCGGCCCCACCCAGTAAATCTTTCTGCCGCGCGGGTCTAAGGCTTTAATAGTGGGCTCCGCGATATGACGCGTGCCAAGACGTGTTACCTGTATGCCTTTTAATTCAGAAAATGGCAAGTCAGGAACATTAACATTCAGCACCGTGTCAGAGGTTAGCGGCTGTGTGCGCAAATGTTCGACCAGCAACTTGGCTATCGCCGCTGCCGTATCATAATGTTCGCAGCGCGGGCCCGCGAGTGAAATAGCAATGGCTGGCACACCAAGAAAGCGCCCTTCCGTGGCGGCGGCAACCGTTCCTGAGTAAAGCACATCATCGCTAAGGTTGGATCCTTCATTAATGCCCGACACAACCATATCCGGCCTTTCTTTTAACAGACCTGTCACAGCCAAGTGCACGCAATCGGTAGGTGTACCGTTCACACTAAAATAACCGTTTGAGGTGGTAACAACACGTAGCGGATGTTCCAGTGTCAGTGAATTACTAACGCCACTGCGATTACGATCTGGCGCCACCACAATAATATCAGCAATCTTACCTAAGGCATTTGCCAGATAAGTCAGTCCCGGGGCGTGTACACCATCGTCGTTGCTAATTAAGATCGTCTTCATGAATTAAGAACCTGGTAAAAAGTCTCGCCTTTCTTGATCATGCCAAGCTCGGAGCGTGCGCGTGATTCTTCGGCATCGTCATTCCCTTTCAGGCTTTTCACTTGCGCTAATAATTCCGCGTTTCTTTTGCGCAAATTTGCATTCTCTGCTTCCTGTTTTGACAGAGATGCTTTCAAACTGATAGCGTCTTTTACGCCGCCTGGCTCAAACCATAGTCTATATTGCAATATCCCTAACACAGCTAACAGCACTAGTACTACCTTGTTTAAGCGCATCCGTGGCATCAGTAAGTTTCCTGTGAATGGGTCTTACTATTTATTCTAGCAAAAATTTCCTTCCCTGCGTATTTTCCTTTGCGACCTAATTGTTCTTCGATGCGTAACAGCTGGTTGTACTTGGCGACGCGATCGGTGCGACAGAGCGAGCCGGTTTTGATCTGGCCGGCGTTGGTGCCCACCGCGATATCAGCAATGGTGGTGTCTTCTGTTTCGCCGGAGCGATGCGAGATAATGGTGTTGTAGTGTTCTTGTTTGGCAAGCTGAATCGCCGCCAGTGTTTCGGTCAGTGTGCCGATTTGATTGGGCTTGATGAGTATGGCGTTCGCGACTTTTTCATTGATACCTCGTTGCAGCAACGCGGTGTTTGTCACGAACAAATCATCCCCGACGAGTTGTACGCGTTTGCCTAGTTTGCGTGTCAACACTTTCCAGCCATCCCAGTCATCTTCTGCCATGCCGTCTTCGATGCTGATCACATGATATTGATTAACAAATTTTTCCAGATAAGCAGTAAAATCTTCTGCGTTTAATGTTTTGTTTTCGCCTTCCAGATGATATTTGCCTTCGCGGAATAATTCATTGCTGGCGATATCCAGTCCTAAACTTATATGTTTGTCTGGCTGATAGCCTGCTTTGACAATCGCCTCTAAAATTAATTCCGCCGCGGCGCTTTGGCTGGGTAAATCTGGCGCGAAGCCACCTTCGTCACCGACATTCGTGTTGTAGTTTTTGGTTTTTAAAATATCTTTAAGCTGATGGAAAATTTCGGTGCCGGCGCGTAAGGCGTCGGAAAAGGTTGGTAATCCTGCGGGGATAATCATGAATTCCTGGAAATCCAAATTGTTATCGGCATGTGCGCCACCGTTGATAATATTCATCATCGGCACAGGCAATAGATACTCATTATGCTCTCCGATGTATTGATATAATGGTATACCTTTGCTTATGGCAGCAGCTTTTGCCGCGGCGAGTGACACGGCGAGCAATGCATTCGCGCCGTATCTTTCTTTATTGTTGGTACCATCCAACGCGAGCATAGTGTCGTCGATTTCGCGTTGGCGCGTGATGTCGAAGCCGTGTAATGCTTTTGCTAAATCTTGTTTGATAAAGCCGACGGCTTGTGTCACGCCTTTGCCTAGATAGCGTTTTTTATCATTATCGCGTTTTTCTATCGCCTCGCGGGAGCCGGTGGAGGCGCCGGATGGCACGGCAGCACGGCCAATCTCGCCTGAATTTAGAATAACGTCAGCTTCGACGGTGGGATTGCCGCGGGAGTCTAGTATTTCACGAGCGGTGATAGTTTTAATGGTTGTCATATCTGCAAAATTTCCTTTACAAAGGGGATGGTTAATCGTCGTTGTGCGGCGAGCGATGCATTATCA
>DAIDIB010000136.1 GCA_027459575.1 Gammaproteobacteria bacterium
AGGATCACTGCCTTGCCGATATGGTCAAGCCTCAAGAGAACGTGATCTTTTTCCTTGCCGCACCCTCGGCCTTCATGTATCTCGACCGCGATCGCTCTGGCTACCACGTCCCGCCCAGCGAGATCTTTGGCATGCGGCGCATAGCGTTCCATGTAACGCTCGCCATTTTTGTTGATAAGATAACCACCTTCACCACGCACACTTTCGCTGATGAGCGAGCCGGAACCGTAAATACCGGTAGGATGAAATTGCCAGAATTCCATGTCTTGTAGCGGATAACCCGCGCGTAACACCATACCGAAACCATCGCCGGTATTAATGTGCGCATTGGTAGTGGAAGCGAAAATACGACCTGCGCCGCCAGTAGCAAGAATGGTGACACGCGCCTTTATGAACACTAGCTCGCCTGTTTCAATGCAAATCGCCGTGACACCC
The DNA here is from genome assembly GCA_027459575.1 of Gammaproteobacteria bacterium. Taxonomy (GTDB): domain Bacteria; phylum Pseudomonadota; class Gammaproteobacteria; order DSM-16500; family DSM-16500; genus Aquicella. The sequence continues at coordinate 436 of DAIDIB010000136.1, forward strand.
GCGATGCCGCCGCTCGTTTTTACCAAATCGATCGCGAACCATTCGTTAAAAAATTGTGTTTTGAGCTGAATATTTTTTTGATACAACGTGTGCAACATGGCGTGACCCGTGCGATCCGCCGCGGCTGCCGTGCGATGCGCTTGCGCCTTGCCATAATCTAAGGTCGCGCCACCGAAAGCGCGCTGATAAATTTTACCGTTATCCAGACGTGAAAATGGCAAACCCATGTGTTCAAGTTCGTAGATAGATTGCGGCGCATTCTTGCACATATATTCAATCGCGTCTTGATCGCCTAAAAAATCCGAACCCACTACGGTGTCGTACATGTGCCAGCGCCAATCATCTGGCTCGATATTACCAAGCGCGGCATTGATGCCACCTTGCGCGGATACGGTATGTGAGCGTGTTGGAAATACTTTGGAAAGAACAGCGACATTCAAGCCTGTTTGAGCAAGCTCGGTGGCTGCGCGCAAACCCGCGCCACCACCGCCGATGATGACCGCATCAAATGTATGCGTTGCGATATTCATTACTTAAACACTCCATAAAATCATTAGCGCCCAGAAAAAACAGGCAAATAAAAGAAAAAACGTCAATACGTTTAGCACGCAACGCACAACCCATGGCTTAACGTAATCTGTGTAGATGGTCCACATGCCAATCCACGCGTGATAAAGCAGACAGATCACCACAACAACGGTGGCGACTTTCATCCATACTTGAGAAAACAATCCATGCCATTCAGCGAATGACAGATCGGGTGTGGAAACGACATAACAAATAAGAAAAATACTATAAACCGCCATCGCGATCGCAGAAACGCGTTGTATAATCCAGTCGCGTAACCCCTGATGGCTGACACTTAATACTGATTTCACCATAGCCAGATTCCTGCTCCTATAACCAAAAGAATGGAGACCACGATGACAAGCATGGCTGTCAATCTGCCGGCCTTCAATGTATCGCCGATGTGAATATCAGAGAGTAGATGTCTGATACCCGCTACCAGATGATATAAAAATGGGATAAACAATAACCAGAAGACTATCTTGATTGGGGTACACCCTGCCCATTGTTGCAGCATGTCGAAACCCGACACCGTAAGGGACAAGCTTAAACCCCACAGCATGAAAGGAATCAGGATAAACAGGCAGGCACCAGAGATACGATGCATGAGCGAAACAATCGCAGGCAAAGGAAAACTGATCGTAAAAAGATCAAGATTTTTGGGTCTTGAGTTGCGCACTTTTTGATATTCCTTTTGTTGTATTAATGAAAAAAAAATAGCGACTGTGATTATATTATTGGCACCCTGTTAAAGCAAACAGCTTTCGCAATAACGATGGTTATGCTTAAATATAGAGATGAAAATGAACACAATAATTGGAGAGAAAAATGGCCGGAAAGAAGGCAACGTTAACCATTGGCGATGAAAGCATAGAATTTGACATCCTTTCTGGCACATTAGGACCCGACGCTATCGATATTGGGTCACTTTTTAAACACAATCACTTCACCTTCGATCTGGGTTTTAATTCTACCGCCGCCTGTGAGTCAAAAATCACCTACATCGACGGCGACAAAGGCACCCTGCTCTATCGCGGCTACCCTATTCAACAATTAGCCAGCGACTCCAACTTTTTAGAGGTCAGCTACCTGCTGTTGAAAGGCGAGCTGCCGACCAAAGAGCAATACCAAAGGTTCTGCGGCGACATCACGCATCACACCATGGTGCATGAACAAATACGCAATTTCTTTAACGGCTTTAGACGCGATGCGCATCCCATGGCGATTATGGTTGGCGTGGTTGGCGCGCTGTCGGCGTTTTATCACGATACGCTGGATATTATGAATCCCGAACATCGCACGATTTCAGCGCTGCGTTTAATAGCGAAAATGCCGACGATTGCCGCGATGTGCTACAAATATTCCATCGGCCAGCCTTTCATGCCGCCGAGAAATAAACTCTCTTATGCGGAAAATTTCCTGCACATGATGTTTGGTACTCCGTGCGAAGATGTGCCGCCTAATCCGGTGCTGGCGCGCGCGCTGGATAAAATATTTATTTTGCACGCGGATCATGAACAAAACGCTTCAACTTCGACTGTGCGTTTAGCGGGTTCGACTGGCGCCAATCCGTTTGCCTGTATTTCCGCGGGGATCGGCGCGTTATGGGGACCTGCACACGGTGGCGCGAATGAAGCGGTGTTGAATATGCTTTATGAAATTGGTGACGCGAAAAATATTCCAAAATATATTGAACGCGCTAAAGATCCCAAGAGTACTTTTCGTTTGATGGGTTTTGGACATCGTGTTTATAAAAATTATGATCCACGCGCGAAAGTGATGCGCGAAACATGTTATGAAGTGTTAGAAGCAGTTGGCGCGCATGATGATCCTATTTTTAAATTAGCGATGGAGCTGGAAAAACTGGCGCTGCAGGATGATTATTTCATCCAGAAAAAACTTTATCCAAATGTCGACTTTTACTCCGGCATCACCCTAAAAGCCATCGGCATTCCCACCAACATGTTCACCGTGATTTTCGCCCTCGCCCGCACCGTTGGCTGGGTGGCACAGTGGAATGAGATGATCAGTAATCCTTATCGATTAGGTAGACCGCGGCAGTTGTATACGGGTTACAAAGAACG
>DAIDIB010000137.1 GCA_027459575.1 Gammaproteobacteria bacterium
GTGAAGATACTCTTGAGAGCTGAAAATAGACTGTCATCCCGCGCCGCGCTAGCGTCATCCCGGCGAAAGCCGGGATCCAGTGTGCTCTGGGTCCCGGCTTTCGCCGGGATGACGCGTAACAACATCCTCATCAACACTTCCGAATCCAGACTGGAGCGCAGCTCATCTTCCATCTGCTCCGCCAACGCACGGTGATTCGTTAAATTGCCATTATGCGCGAGGGCGATGTTGAATGGTTTATGTGCAACAACAGGTTGAATATCGACCTTACTATAACCGCCTGCGGTGGGATAGCGCACATGGGCGATACCCATATCACCACGCAGCACTTCCAGATCGGACAAATTAAATATTTCTCGTACCAGACCCTGGCCGTGTTTATAGTGCAAAGCCTGACCTTCGGCTGTGACGATACCTGCCGCGTCTTGGCCACGGTGTTGTAAATGTATAAGCGAATCATGTAGTTCCGCGACTACTGCGTCGTGGCTATAAATTCCAACAATTCCGCACATGATAATTACCTACCTGGAGTTGCCCCAAGTATATCAGAATCTGGTTTTGCCGCATCATCTGATGCGACTGGAGTGGGAGGAGGCGGCAGAAATCGATAGATACAGGTGTGATATTGCCGATTGCCCCAGACACCGTCTTCACCTAAACGCCCTTCATCCCATCTTTCAACCAGAATATCATCGTTAGGCAATCGCAACATATGCTGACGCTGATCTACGGGGCACATATAAGGTGTCATAAAATGCTGTTTAATCCTGCCAGCACACATGTCCCAGATAATCACCTGACCCAATTTGTGTAATCCTATTAAGCCTTCACCCAGCAACATACTGATTGTCCAATCGTCATCGCCATATCGATAAAGGTCGGTCATATCTGGCGGCACTTCAGGAATAGCTAAATCGATATAAGCAGATGTATTTGCTGGAATGTCCCAGCACACTCCTCTATTGTCATAAAGTAGAAAAAAGGCTTTTCCGGAGGGTTGAACAAAAAATGTTTTCACTGGTTCGGCGACAATCAATTCTAATGGATACTTCAATACACTTTCCTGGGAAGGCCTGGTAGAACAAGCTTTATATTTGTTTGGCATAAATTGATGCACGACAAAATAATTTCCTGAGGCATCATGCGCTGCCGCTCGCCTACAGCCCACTCCTAAAAACAGCGGCGATTTAGTGCCATAAATATCAATGACAAAGCTGAATGCTTTATTCAGGGTAACTTCTACTGCGCCCTCCCAAAAAGCAAAATGCCAATCAAACTCCAGACCCTGATTAGCGGGGTTATCAAAAACGACAACATCATTATCTGATAACTGAGCTGATGCCATGAACTCCTGGTTTGCTAGCAGTCGACGCATCTGCCCCATCAATTGTGCTTGTAATTCGCTCTTAATTATTTTTGTCACTGGCATGTTACCATGCTGATTCCATGTGACGATTACATTGTCAAATTCAGCCACATATTCACCGCGCCAAAAGAAAAGTTTTATCAGTTCGCCACGCTCAAGTTCCTTATCATATTCAAAACGTCTTGCGGGACTTTGATCAGATGGATAAAGGTAAATACTGCCATCGGGGGAAGCGCTTACCAGGTCATTATGTTTTGTGCAAATCAATGTAAAAGGCTTGTCTTGTGGATGCTGAGGAGGCAAATGTTGCACTTGTTCGGCTGTTAATCTATTCCAGATTCGAATTCCATCATCTGCGCAGGTAGCCAGTTGATTAAAGTGTAAAGAAACAATATTTTTTACAGGAAGAGCAATTTGAAAATTATCTGGATTGAGATGCCCATTAAAATGCCGCCAGTCATCTTTCGTAGCAGGCAACACACTAAAACTGCCATCTGGATGCAAGATGGCGACATCACCATTGTTAAGCGTGATCGTTTTTATTCTTGGCAAAGCTACGTCTATTGATTTATGAAAAAAATCATATCCTTTTTTCTGCCAATGTAACTTGTACCAAAGATAATAATGAGCGTTAACTAGTTCGTGAAATTGGCTACATACTCTAGTGATACTTTGTAAATCGGCTTTACTATCGAGGCGCTCGAAGATGTGGACCCAGAGTTCGAGCGGTAAGCGCAAGTCTTGCTCTAGTCGCGCCGTAGTAGCGCTTTGTGGTACGAAGGTGGATGGTTGACTGGCTCCTGCCTGACGGCGAGCTCTTTTTTTCGGTGGTAGGTAATCATCGTCTAAAGGCTCGCCTCTTCTTCGCATCAGTTTTCATCCTAAATAACCCGCGACGTTTTTCAAAATTCGCTTTTCGACGGAATCGGTGTTTTGCGAATAAACGAATGACTTCCCTGTGATCATTTCATATAACTGAATATAGCGTGAAGCGAGGGTCAGAATCAATTCTTGTGGCGCTTCGGGAAGAACTGCGTCATTGTATGGATCGCAGTGGTCTTTGAACCATAAGCGTAAAAATTCTTTATCGATATTTTCGGGTTCTTTGTCTTGCGCGAAACGCTCGGCATAGTTGTGCCCTAGCCAGTAGCGGCTGGAATCGGGTGTGTGGATTTCATCGATCACAATGATTTTACCATCCGCATCACGGCCGAATTCGTATTTGGTATCGACTAAAATCAAGCCATGTTTTGCCGCGATTTCCATGCCGCGCTTGAATAAGCGCAGGGCGGCGTCGCTTGCCTCATCCCAGTCTGCTTGTGTCATCCAGCCTTCGCTGACGATTTCCTTGGGGCTGATGGGTCGGTCGTGTTCTGTTTCTTTGGTGGTGGGGGTTAGCATTGGCTGGTCGAGTTTTTGGTTTTTTCGCAGCCCTTCGGGGAAGTCGATGCCACAATAGTTGCGCACGCCCTGCTGGTACTG
>DAIDIB010000138.1 GCA_027459575.1 Gammaproteobacteria bacterium
AGAGTATGTATTTTGTGATGGAGACGCCTGTATTATCTCCAGCTCAGAAGAGTTAATGAAAAGTTATTTGAACAAAGCAGGAATAGGCGGCAAAAGAGAAACGATTAAAAAAGCTCGGTTTGGAGAGGTCTTAAACGGACTTAGCATGGGTGCTGTGTATGCCTTTGATAAGGCTTCATTTCAAGTATTTTCTCAGCTAGCCAAAGCAAATGATATTGACGGCCTAGAAATGGCAGAGCACTCGTTGGAAATTTTAGAAGACGAACTTCAGTTTGTGATAGTGCAATTCGAAAATAGGCCCTGTGACGAATGTCGATGCGAAGAATCGTTATTGGAAGAGCAGGTGTTGATTAGCCACGCGTTAAATTACATGCGCTGAGCGAATAAAGTTTGCGCCGCAGGCGCACTGAGCGAAGCGCCTTGAGTCATCAAAATACCGCGAGGCCCAAATACTGCGCTTTACAAAGGCAAGAATGTCAGAGAATGTGGCATCGCTTTTTTTGTCATACCATGCGGTAGATAAAATAGGTAATGTTTGACTTTTTAGCATTTCAAGAGGAAATAAGCAGATTAACGAAAATAAAGCCATCAGGGACGGAGTTGTTCAGGCAATGGCTTTATCGGACTGTGTATTTCACCCCAAATCGAACGCCGATTTCACTTTTAGTCGAACGCTGATTTCACTTTCTGCCGAACACCGATTTCATTCTTAAGCGAACACTAATTTCAGTGCTGTCGAACGCTTATTTCACTCCAGTCGAACACTGATTTCACATTGTTCGAACAGGCGCACACATTTTAGTTAACATACTTCTCTGCAGTACCAGAGGAGTTTTGAAGTGAGCCGATTAACGATGCGTAAAATAAGTGAAATATTAAGACAACGATATGAATTAGGCCGTGGTTATCGTGATATTGCAACAAGTTTAAATATCAGCATTAGCACCGTATCCGATTATCTTTCCCGAGCGAAACTAGCTGGTCTCACTTGGCCATTGCCAGCTCCACTTTCGGAGCAAGAACTGTATGACAAGTTATTTTTACCCTCACCCAAAGGAACTGCTCGTATTTATCCTGATTGGGAGTGGGTTCATAAGGAGCTACGTAGGAAAGGGGTAACACTGCTTCTGTTGTGGCGCGAATACCGTGAGCAGCATCCAAGCGGCATAGGGTACACTCAGTTTTGCAATTGTTATCGCCAATTTGCTAAAACCGTTTCGCCTGTCATGCGAATAGCCCATAAAGCGGGTGAAAAAGTATTTGTTGATTATGCCGGCATGACGATGCCTTGGATAAACCCTTCTACTGGGGAGATATTTGAGGCGCAAATTTTTGTAGGAAGCTTAGGTGCCTCGCAATATACCTTTGCCTATGCATACCAAACGCAACAGCTGCCTGAATGGATTGATGCGCATGTGAGGATGTTTGAGTTCTTCGGTGGTGTCACTGAAGTCGTGGTTCCTGATAATTTGAGGTCAGGTGTTAAAAAAGCGCATCGCTATGACCCAGACATCAATCCCAACTACCAATGGTTGGGCGAGCATTATGGTGTTGCGATTGTGCCAGCACGTGCAGCAACACCTAAAGACAAAGGGAAGGTTGAAAATGCGGTAGGCTGTGTAGAGCGGCAAATTCTAGCCCCATTACGTCATCGCACCTTCACCAGTATTGCTGAAATCAATGATGCAATAAAACCTCTGCTAACTGCTTTTAATACCAAAAAATTCCAGAAGATGGATTCTTCTCGGCAAGCGCTATTTGAAAAACTTGATAAACCCGCCTTAAAACCGTTACCTCCAGCACGTTATGTGTTTGCACAATGGAAAAAAGCAACGGTTAATGTTGACTACCATTTTGTATTTGATGACCATTACTATAGCGCGCCACATCAATACATTAGCAAATCAGTTCAATTGCGTGCTAATACAAAAACAGTAGAATGTTTTTATAAAGGAGAACGTATTGCTGTTCACCAACGCAGTTATCAACCTTATAAATTTACCACGCTCACCGAGCATATGCCTAAAAATCATCGACTTTATGCAGAATGGACCCCTGAACGCATAATGCGTTGGGCAAACAAAATGGGTCCACATACTGCTCAGTTTGTTCAACATCTGATTGGCTCTCGTTCCTTTCCACAACAAGCTTACCGTACTTGCTTTGGTCTTTTTCGACTTGGAAAAAAATATGGTGACGATAGGCTTGAGAAAGCCTGCAATAGAGCACTTATTATCGATGCCACTCGTTATCAGCAAGTGGCATCGATTCTAAAAAATCATTTTTTTATCATTAGGAGAAAATAACTATGCTTATAGCGGTTCCAATAAATGTGTAGCCTATAAGGTTGCATATCCACATTCTTCAAACCATTCTTCAAAATCTTCTGTATTCACCGTATAGAGAGCTTTCTGAAGTGCATCATGAAATTCAGCTTTTGTGCGTGGTTTTAATTTTTTTAACATATGCTTCAACTTTGACCACATCTTTTCAATCGGTGATAAGTCAGGAGAATAAGGAGGTAAAAATACTACTTTAGAGCCTACACTTTCAATCAGGTTTTTAACTTCTTCCTGTTTATGAAAACTGACATTATCAAATACCACAAATTTTCCTTTCCCTAATTCAGGAAGTAAAAATTTTTCAATGAAACCTAAAAAAATCTCTCCATTCGTAGAAGATTCTACGTACATCATACCTTCTATGC
>DAIDIB010000139.1 GCA_027459575.1 Gammaproteobacteria bacterium
TCCAATTCGATATAATTTATCCATATCGGCAAGTTTACACAGGTTTGGATATATTTCAACTAGCAGTTAACTAACCCTGAGACGAGTGAAATAATGAGAGTTCGGTCGTAATATCGTGACTGCATGAGATTTCTACTTGTTAATATAGGTATATGTTCGCTTTGTGTGTAATCTTTATACATCAATAAGCGGTAAAATTCAAGCTTTGAATCATTCAGGCCATGTTAATGAATATAATTATAAGATATTGCTTATAAAGCTTTATTTTGTATGGTGCGACATCAAAACTCAATCCAGCCAGGCAGTAATGGAAAATACAAGCCCAATTTTATTTCATTATCCGAAAAATGCCGCATTGCGGTAGCGTAGCTTTGCATTTGTTCAGAATAGGTTTCTTTTTCGTGTGCGAGGAATTCTTCGAGAGAGACGCCTTCGTTTGGTTGGGATGTTTTGTAGTCTATAATCCAGCGTATACTATGTTCGTCTACAAATGTTCTGTCGATAATATAATTCTTATAATTATTGTTGATGCTGGTGGTAATTGCGTATTCGGATTGCGCATTGTGATGTTGATTTAGTATCCACCGACCGCGCTTGTCGTTCATGGTGTTCTTGATGGCTGATAAAATAGTACTTCTGGTGAGTACTACATCGTCATCAGGAATAGCATGATAGCGAAGTAAGTTTGATAGATAGCGATCTCGTTGTTTGTCATTTAGTTGCTGCCACCATTGTATAGATCGCAACGAAAGTTGCTGTAAAATGGCATGAATGATAATACCAGTTTTGCGTGGCAAATCGGAACCGAGCATAAAACCTGTGAAAGTATTATGTTTAGTAATAGGTTTAGGTGGGCTGAGAGTAAATGGATTGAGCCAATCGTTGTTTAAACGAGTTAAGTTTTGGGTTGGCAAGGTGTCGTCGGCTGTTGGTGTGGTTGATTTTTCATCCAGCGTTATGTCTGTGACAAAAGGCTGTAGTTTTTTTAGAAAGCTGTCGCTGGCTAAATTCGCTTTGCGATCATAACAAAGTAACAGGCGTTTCTTGGCGCGTGTGGCGGCAACGTAAAATAGGCGATCGGTCTCAAACCGTGATTTGGTTTTTTGCTGCCAGCGTATATAGTCATAGGTGCTATGCTTTTTGTCTTCTGTTGCCTTGACAGGCGCGAGCAGTAGCGCGGTATCTTTGTTTTTTAAAGTATGCTCCATCCATAACATCAGCGACTTGTCATCGGAGGGAAGTGATTTTTCCAGATGTGGCAAAATGACTGAATCAAATTCCAGACCTTTGGCGGCATGAATAGTCATGATTTGTAGTTTGGCGTTTTTGTCTGCGGTGGCATAAGCTTTGCTGATTTTTTCTTTCAATTGTTCAGTGCTGAAGGTGGTGATTTCATCATCGAGCTGTGTGAGTGTGGCAAAGAAAGTTTGTGTGTCTACTAAATCTGACTCGCTGTTTAAGCAGGCGGGGCCGCCAAGAAGTAGCCAGGTCGTCTCTATCCATTCACGTAATGGTCGTCTGCCACGCAAAGCTAGCGCGCGTTGCAGGGCAGGAAGAATACGTGTGGTAGCTACTAGTCCTTGAGGGCTAAGTTGTTTAATAATTTTGTCCTGTTTCAGCCGCTCCCAAATAATTTCATGTTTGTCACAATCAGTAATTATTAACAAATCAGCGAGTGTCAGACCGCACCAGGGTGCGCGTAAGATGGCGAGCCAGGCGATACGATCTGCTAGATGCAGTAACGCTGCAGTGAGTGATAGTAAATCCAGTATCGTTTGTCGTGTGGATAAGGGGTCAATTTCGATGGCCTGATAAGCGATGTTATGCTCACGAATCACGGGGATAATAGATTTGAGATGTGAGCGTGAGCGTACGAGAATAGCGATGTCATTATCTGGGTAAAGCTTTTGCCAGTGGTCAATTTTCTTGACTATGTAATGTGATTGTAGCCCGGACATGTTTTTTGTGTCCGGGCTACGGGGGGCAAACCCACAAATCTCTACTTCACTTTGCGATGTAGCTTGTTGTGACACGCTTGGGCTATATGTCACCGCGCCTGTCGCTGGGTTGGTATGTTGTGGAAATATTTTTTCGAAATGTTCGTTATTCCAGTTAACAATTTCAGGGGTTGAGCGAAAATTCAATGATAAGGTGAGTGGCGTTAGTTTGATACCATCCAGACCATGTTCGCGCATTCGTAAAAATAATCCCACTTCTGCCTCGCGAAAACGATATATGGACTGCATGGGGTCGCCTACCACAAATAATGAGTGACCATCGCCGGTTTGCCAGCCATGAGTGAGTTTGCGTAATAAGTTATATTGTGTGGAGGAGGTATCCTGAAACTCATCAATTAAAATATGTTGTATTTTGTAGTCTAGTGCGAGCGCGAGATTGGTTGGTACTTCGCTGTCGCCTAATGCTGTCAATGCCGCCAAAGCATTTTCAGTAAAGTCAATTTTGCCGTGCTGCTGAAAAGTAAGTCGTAATTGCGCGGCGCTTATCTTTAGTATCGG
>DAIDIB010000140.1 GCA_027459575.1 Gammaproteobacteria bacterium
TTAGAACAACTGGCGGTGAGTTCCACCGTGTCAGCCTGCGGAGCATCCTCTGATGGGGCGATAACATCCGTTATCGCTAGTCATGGTGCGTTGAAACAGGAATCCAACGTCATAGCTATCTATGGATAGGTTTGAGTAAGTTTGGATGAACGGTGAGTTATTTGCAGGCTCATGGGTGATCAATGTATTGCATCATAGCAGTTTTCAAAAAGGAGGATATGTGATTTATGGTGGTACGATGACAGTCAGAGATGGAGTACTAAAATATGTTGATGATTATAGTGGTCACTATACACCGCGAATCCATCAATTTTTTAATATGCTAAGAGAGTTTAAGAGTAGAGGTTTGATTCAACCAGATACGATAATAAAAAAGAAATACCCAATACATGAATGAAATTATATCCTTTGCAAAAGAACTGGGAATCGAAGATGGCTTTGCGGAGAAAAATTCTGGTGAATTCAATGAACATCTCGCGATGATACAAAATCTAATAAATAGAAATCCCAAATTAAGCCAAGATCTGAATGGAATCGACTGGTTACCAAAAGAAAAACCCGCACCTAAACTTCGAGATTAATATCGCGCATATTTGGGAGCCCTTTGTACATCTCTAATTTCCCTGTCATCTTCTTCATCGCGTGGTCTTTTCTTAGGAGGATCGCGAGGAATTGTGATAAAAAATACTGGCGTCGTCGATTCAACAACGATAGATGGTCCTTGCGGCGGCATGAAAATTGTTAGTGAAGGCTGTGGCGCGGCCGTTCTTATTGGCAGGTCAGCGACGAGCGAAAGATCGCGAATAAAATTTTCTCGATTTTTCGCGTTTTGCCAATCCAGATAATTGATATGATAAACGCTATACCCATTTTTTTTCATTAAGCGTTGTCTAAAGCGAGAATGCGCGTTAAGTGTTCTGCCATCTTTTTCATAATGTGTTGGACCATTAAATTCAAATACAACCTTTTCTGGGACAAAACAAATGTCTGCATAGCCTCCGCCAATGGATACTTCCGACTGGAATACGCTGGTCGTGCAACGTCGTAAAACTTTTTCCACTTCTCGATGAGTTGCTGAAGAGTGGGGCGGCGCCATTTCTTTAATGCGATGGTTCACGCATAATGTAAGCTGAAATATGTCCTGTTTCATTTTTTCGCTGAACTGATGCTTGTAATAATCGAGAAAATCTTTCAGCTGGCTGATACATTTAGCTTCGCACCGAGCTAATTGCGTGTCTCTTTCCATTTCCGCATATATTTTGCATAGAATGTACGGTAACAGTAATTCGATATCAGCATAATCAAAATCAAGTGAAGCGAATGACCATAGCACGTTGGAACATGTTTGAATGATGAAATCATCGCTTCTTTGATAAAGGATTTGTAGTAAACAATCAGTCACTTCACTATCCAGATAGGGTTCAAATGATGTTTGATTGGTTGGGCAGCCCATGCGAGCTAATGCCCATAGCGTGTTGGCTGCGTTTTTGGCAGACATCGTTTCATGATGGGTATGCACGCTATCCAGTAGGGCATATTTAAAAAAGGTATCAAAATCAAACCAGCTAGCGTCACTATAAGCCAGCGAGAGAAATATTCTTGCCAGAGAGTTGCCATTTAGTTTTGTTGTGCCAGGTTCACGAGCAAGATCGTGGCATAGCACTTGTTCTGCCTCTGCAATGAGCGAGGAATTTTGTTCTCTCTCTATCCTGTCTGGGCTAACCGAAAGTGATCGTCTTAAATCGCATGCTTTATTAAACAAGGAATCGACAGCGGGGTTGCGGCCAAAATCAAATCGAAACGACATCGTCACCATGCCTCGTATGTTTTTATAATACTAAGCATCCTACCATATAGTCAAAAAATACACAATATATCTATTAATATATTTAAATCAAGCAGTTAAGCCAGGGCGGGTATTCCACCTAAACTACAGACCTTTTTAAATGCGCTAAAATAGACTAAAGCTTTGGTTTTTTGGCTATTCAAGGTAAACTTAGCGCCAAAATTAAGCCCTATAAAAGACAGGAAAAGAGATGACAAAGCCGTGGAGTGACAATGACCCAGTCGAAACGCAAGAATGGCTGGAAGCACTGGATTCCCTCATAAGAGAAGAGGGAAGCGAGCGCGCACAATTTATTCTGCAGCAATTGCTGGCGGAAGCTGAGCGTCAGGGCGTTAAAAGCGGCACGGCTGTGCTGACCCCTTATCGTAATACCATTTCACCTCATGATGAATCTGAATATCCAGGCGACTTGAAGTTAGAGGCTGCGATTGAAGCGCTAATTCGCTGGAATGCCATTGCCATGGTGCTGCAAGCCAAACGCGATGCGGGCGGTGTGGGTGGCCATTTATCTTCGTTTGCCTCTATCGCGACGTTATACGAAGTGGGCATGAATCACTTCTTCCGCGGCCACACTAAAAATCAATTAGGTGACATGGTTTATTTTCAAGGTCATTCGTCTGAGGGTAATTATGCCCGCGCGTTTCTGGAAGGGCG
>DAIDIB010000141.1 GCA_027459575.1 Gammaproteobacteria bacterium
AGTCATGGTGCGTTGAAACAGGAATCCAACGTCATAGCTATCTATGGATAGGTTTGAGTAAGTTTGGATGAACGGTATTCTTAATGCATTATCAGCGAATGACGTTTTAAAACTCAAGCAATTAAGCGGCCTGTCTCGCTTATATATTTTTGGACATTGCGATAAAGGCTCAGACATTCTCAGTGACAACAATAACCTGAATGTTCATTATGCCCATCTTGCCTATATTATTGCGGCGTGTGTAAATCGGAATAACATTGCTGGTTTACGAATTGCGATATTTGGCTGTCATGGTGCATCCAGTTCCTGGCCAGGTTTTAATGATAGTTTCGCCGCTAAATTGCATTATCAGCTGGCTTGCTACGGCATAACAACTATCGATCTGACTGCCTATACTGATTCTAAAGCCATCAGGATGAGCGGTGACACTTTTCAAATCCATAAGTATTCTAAAACGGATAAGCCGATTCTCGATAGCCTGATTCAACGCAAACGTGAAGCCTTACTAAAAGCAAAACAAAGATTTAAGCAGAAGATTAAACGCTCACTTTCAACGCTCACACCTGGATAAAATCTCCTTTTTGCACAGAGCGCAGGTTTACCGCGATATTTCCGTTGAAGAAGCAACCGACGCGACTAAAAAATCCCCGACTAGACAGCCGCAAGTATAAATATATATGATATTGGGTCTTATACGGAGGTTATATGGCAATTGTCATTCGCTTGATCGCGCTTTTATTAATCACCACAACCACCTTTGCTGCCAGCAAGCACCAAATCACCTCCTACACTGATGTTGGTAATGGAAAAGCAATAGTACTCATTCACGCCTTCCCGACTGATCAACGTTTATGGCAACCACAGCAGCAAATATTAAAAAGTCATTATCGGGTGATTACCCTCGATTTGCCTGGCTTTGGCAAAGCTGAAACAACAGACGGCAGCGCTATTACGATGACAGAATACGCCGATCAAGTTAAACAGTTATTGACTCGATTGCAAATCAACAAAGCGATTATTGGCGGCGAATCGATGGGTGGTTATATCGCGCTGGCCTTTTTGCAAAAATATCCCGAGTCAGTGGAAGGCTTAATACTTTCCGACACACAGGCTATTGCTGACACAGCAGAAATGAAAGAAAAACGCGAAGCGAGCGCGCGTGATGTATTGGAACATGGCACCACTAATTTAGTAAATAGTTTCATGGCCAGAGCGCTGTCTAACACAGCGTCGGATGAGACTAAGAATTATCTACGCACTATTGTCAAGGAACAATCAACGACCGGCATAGCATCCGCGCTGCGTGGCATGGCGTTGCGGCACGACACATCTGACGCGTTGGCCAAAACTTCTATCCCTGTATTAATTATGTATGGCGAGCAAGACACGCTCATCTCAACTCAAGAAAGCGATAACATGCACGCACTCGCAAAAAACAGTCAATTGTTTATCATCAAAGATGCTGGGCACTTGTCTAGTTTAGAGCAACCGCAGCAGTGGAATGCGGCGGTGGCTGGATGGGTTGATGCCATCAAGTAGTGTAGCCCGGATGAGTGCTTTTCTCATCCAGAGAACAGTGTTTAACGAAGTATCGCTCCCCGGATGAGAAAAGCACTCATCCGGGCTACATTCAATTACAAATATAAATCAGGATATAATTTGGCTCCCGGGTTTAATGAATAACCACTAAAATCTGTGACACCATGTGCTTTCAACACTTCTTCGTCAATGAAAAAATTACCCGTTACTGTGCGACTATCGCTGGTTAATACGGCATAAGCTGCATCAGCCATAATATCGGGCTTACGACTGGCATCATATAAGTGTTTTGGGAAATTAACAGAGATGGCAGCGGTTGCAATTAATGTGCGTGGCCACAGGGAGTTCACAGCAATACCGAGTGAACGAAATTCTTCCGCCATGCCAAGTGTGCACATACTCATGCCGTATTTAGACATGGTATAGGCGACATGATTTTTAAACCATTTTGGGTCCATATTGAGCGGTGGCGATAAATTTAAAATATGTGGGTTGATGGAATTTTTCATATGTGGCACACAGAGCTTGGAGCACATGAATGTGGCGCGAACATTGACGGCGAAAATCAGATCAAAACGCTTCATCGGTAATTCGAGCGTGGAACTCATGTTGATCGCGCTGGCGTTATTCACCAGTATATCAATACGACCAAATTTGCTGACCGCTAAATTAACCGCCTCAGTGACAATTGCCTCATCACGCACATCCACGACAATAGGCAACGCCTTACCACCCGCTCGCTCCACTTCTTCCGCCACTGAATAAATCGTGCCTTCCAGATTGGGATGTGGCTCAGCGGATTTGGCGGCGATGACAATAGTAGCGCCGTCTTTGGCGCAACGGAGTGCGATTGCACGGCCAATGCCGCGACTCGCACCGGTGATGAAGATGATTTTGTCTTTTAGAGTGGCGGTCATAAAACTGTCCTTGTTAATGGAG
>DAIDIB010000142.1 GCA_027459575.1 Gammaproteobacteria bacterium
AAAAATGGTTATTCTGTGGTGCGTGAATATTGCGGCCATGGTATAGGCAAGCAAATGCACGAAAGTCCCCAAGTGACACATTATGGTAAAGCGGGCAAAGGCGATGTGCTGCAAGCAGGTATGACGTTTACCATTGAACCCATGATTAATCAGGGCAAACCTGGTATTAAAATCATCAAGCGCGATGGCTGGGACATTGCCATTACCGCTGATCGTCGTTTATCCGCACAGTGGGAGCACACTATTTTAGTCACGCCGACTGGATTTGAAATTCTCACCTTGCGTGAAGAAGAAAAGAAGAATGATTTGTATTTGTCAATGTTTGGAAAAGCCTCATAATGCCTTCAACTTATCTTCTCGCCATCGACCAAGGCACGACAAATTGTCGCGCCATTATTTTTGACGCTAATTTACGGCAAGTCACCGTACATGAACTTCCGCTACAACAATCGTATCCAAAGCCGGGTTGGGTGGAACAAGACGCGGAAGAAATGTTTGACAAAACCCTGGCTTGTTGTCGTGAGGCGTTAAAAAAAACTAACATCACTGCGCGAGATATCGCGGGCATTGGCATTTCCAATCAACGTGAAACAACGATTATCTGGGACAAAACAACGGACAAGCCGATCTACCCAGCGATTGTCTGGCAAGATCGTCGCACCAGTGGCTTATGCAAAAAGCTGGAACAAAACAAAATCGCTTCTCAATTGCAAAAAAAGACCGGGCTATTATTAGACCCTTATTTTTCCGCCACTAAAATTATGTGGATACTTGATCATGTGCCGGATGCGCGTGCACGTGCAGAACGCGGTGACTTATTATTTGGTACAGTCGATTGTTTTTTGTTATGGAAACTCACAGGCGGCAAAGTACACGCGACAGATATTACCAACGCCGCACGCACGCTCTTGTTTAATATTTGCGAACAGTGCTGGGACAAAGAAATTTTAGCCGCGTTTAATATTCCGTCAGCCATTTTACCGAATGTGCGAGACAACGCAGTGGATTTTGGCACCACCACATTACTAGGTGATACGGCTATCCCCATCGCTGGCATGGCGGGCGATCAACAGGCAGCCACCATCGGACAAGCCTGCTTTCAACATGGCACCGCAAAAGTCACTTTTGGTACCGGTGGATTTTTAGTCTTAAATACAGGTGACAGCATTCTTCATTCAGCTAACAATTTGCTTTCAACCATCGCTTATCGCATCAATGGCGAAACTGCCTATGCGCTGGAAGGCAGCTTCTTCGCGGCGGGCGTCACCGTAAAATGGCTGCGCGACACTTTGAAAATTATCAAAACCGCCGCGGAAACTGAGCTATTAGCCAAGATGCTTGATCATAACAGTGGTGTTTACCTGGTGCCCGCTTTTACTGGATTAGGCGCGCCCTACTGGGAACCCGACGCGCATGCCGCGATATTTGGTTTAAGCCGCAGCAGTGGCCCAGAACAATTCGCGCGCGCAGCGTTAGAAAGCGTGGCTTATCAAACGCGTGATTTAATTGATGCAATGACGGCGGATTTTCCAACTGGAATTACCACCTTGCAAGTAGACGGCGGCATGGCGGCAAACAACTGGCTGCTGCAGTTTCTCGCTGACATGCTGAATATCCATATCACACGCCCCGCCTGCATCGAAACCAGCGCCATGGGTGTTGCTTGTCTTGCCGGCCTGCAAACGGGTGTGTTTTCTTCGCTGGAAGACATCGCGCGCCATCGCAAAGTTGGCCGTGAATTTAAACCAGAAATGAACGCGACCGAACGCGATCAGCTTTATAAGGGCTGGCAAGAAGCTGTTAGACAGTTGTTGGTGTAGCTTAATCAACTGCAATAGCAAAACATGGCAGAAATTTATAGCTTTTCATAATAAATCTACTATTGTTCAAATGATAAAATTTATAATTTGATGTTGTGCTATTATACCTCTAATGATAGCATTTCCCTGTTAAAGGAATACTTTTGACAGAATAATTAACAAATCGTAGAGAGGTATATGAACATGGATATGAAAGTTTCTGATTTTGAATTAAAAGATCTACAGAATGTATCTATCAGTAAAGGCAAATTTTGTGATCCTAGTGATATTGAAAAAACAGTAGATCACATTGACGCCGATCAAGTGGCTTACTCAGCGTGGAATTGTGCATGGATTCCACCCGTAGCAGAGTAAAAGCCAAAGATAGAGCTTTTTTATATAAAAAAGCTCTATCTAAAAACCTATAACATACCCTATTTTCGCTAATGTTTAGAAAGTTGTAAACATTTTAGATAACATACTAGCCACTATGTGGATGAAATTAAATGAATATTATTGCAAATATCACCCTTAATGCTCTCAAGGAATATGGGCTAGA
>DAIDIB010000143.1 GCA_027459575.1 Gammaproteobacteria bacterium
TTGAACTCGCGCCCAAAGAAGGATTGGCATTGTTAAACGGGACGCAAGCGACTACTGCACTAGCTATTTGCGGATTGTTAGCGGCGGAAGATGTGTTCGTTGCCGCTTTAGCTGCGGGCGCGATGTCAGTCGACGCGTCGCATGGCAGCGATACACCTTTTGACGCCCGCATACAAGAAGTACGCGGACACAAAGCGCAAATTCGCGTAGCGGAAATTTTGCGTCAGTTATTAGAAGGCAGCGAAATCCGCGGTTCGCATGTTAACTGTAATAAAGTGCAAGACCCTTATTCCTTGCGTTGCCAGCCTCAAGTGATGGGCGCAAGTCTTACACAACTTTTATCAAACGCTGAGACTTTATTAGTAGAAGCCAATGCGGTATCAGATAATCCGCTTATTTTCACCAACGAAAACGAGATTTTATCTGGGGGCAATTTCCACGCTGAGCCAATCGCGCAAGCAGCGGATGCACTCGCTATCAGCATTGCTGAAATTGGCGCGCTTTCTGAACGTCGCATCGCATTGCTAGTCGACCCGCATTTCAGTGGATTACCGCCATTTTTAGTCAAAAATGCTGGAATTAATTCAGGTTTCATGATCGCACAAGTAACCGCTGCGGCACTTGCCAGTGAAAATAAATCCCTCGCGCATCCCGCCAGTGTAGATAGCTTGCCAACTTCTGCTAACCAGGAAGATCATGTCAGTATGGGAACATTTGCCGCGCGCAGGTTATTGCCGATGTGTGATAACGTGGCGGGTATTGTTGCAATTGAATTATTGGCCGCTTGTCAGGGCATCGATTTCCTTCGTCCGATGCAATCTTCGCCACTACTCGAAAAAGTACACACGTTGGTAAGAAAGCATGTGGCGTTTTACGATAAGGATCGTTATTTCGCGCCTGATATTGCTGCTGTTAAATTACTCGTAATACAGAGTAAGATTAGAGAAATACTGGATACTCATATTTTGAGCTAGCGCTTTTCCAGTTTTTTCTCTGGCTGCTGTAACTTCACGGTATCAGCATGTCTATCTGCCACGATGCAAATATCGCAAGTTAAACTATGGTCGCCTATTTTGCGCTCTGTATCAAATTTTATAATTGATTTTTCACTTTGTCTTGCATCAAAGAAATATACTGCAGGAACATTAAAAATGTCTGCAACACCTGGAACGCCAACTTGTTTATTAACATGGGCATTGCCCATTATCGCCAGCCATTTTTCGCCGGCATCTTCTTTTTTGGCTTGCTCTCGCCTAATAATAGCTTGCGCGGTGTAATTCATACATTGCATACGCTTGGTTGATTCCGACGTGGAGTCTTTATAAAGAAGAGCGAAACTAGTATTATTTAGCACTTCCTGAGACTCATACACAGCTTTTACATCAATTGCGACGATGCGTATATCTGCCGTCCTAGCCGCCTCGACTAAAGCCATAAAATTAAATTTATCCCATTCTTGAAAATAAGGAGATTCTTTTTGAGCATCCCCAACATCTTCATCGCCAAACTCTATCTCATCACCTGCTATAGTTAGCTCATCAGGCACGCCATGTTTTCTATCAAGTTTTTGCAAATGTTCTTTTAATTTCTCGTCCATCACACCTGTTTTTAAGTAGTCATCAAGTAATTTTTGATCATCATAATAAAGATGCTCAAGATAAAGAGTGGTGAAACCAGCCGCCTTAAGTGCCTGCATATTTTTAATAATAAATTTTTTGGGCGACACGTCGCTATGATTTTCACCAACAATAAAACTTGTTTCAAGGAGTTCGTTCACATCTTTTATTGACTTTTTTTTCAACTTCTTAGGCAGGCTTTTAAAAAATATATCCGTTTTTTCCCAAAAAACAGGCTTCAAAACGACTCGCAATGTTTCTTTCCTGTCTCTGACGGTTCTACGCAAATCTTCCTTCATTTCAAAAGGCGCAAGTTTTTTGCAATAAGATTCATAATCTTCTGGGAAAATATCTCGTTGACTCATAGGCTTATGATTCCTCGCAGTATTGTTATAATATGTATATTATAGACTAAAATAATAACATGAATTTCGAGGATATATGGTTAAGCTAAAAACAATACCTGCCTCACCAGAAGCCTGGGTGGCTAACATCATCGCGCAACGTGGCAATGAAGACACGCAGTTACTTCGGGCGGCCTTGGTTTTAGCACAAGGAAAAGATCCCGCGTTACTGCTGCGCGGTGTGTATATTGCGGAAATTTTGTTATCGCTCGATCTGGACAGCGAGACACTTGCTGCCGCCTTAATTTATCCTCTTTTTCAAACTCACGAAATTCA
>DAIDIB010000144.1 GCA_027459575.1 Gammaproteobacteria bacterium
ACCTCGTGGTGACCGGCGGCAGGGCTCCGGGAGACACCACCGCGGAAGCGGACGTCGCCCAGGAGTACGCGGAGGACCGCGGCGTCCCCGCGGACGCAATCCTGGCCGAGCGGACGGGCCGGGACACCGCGGAATCACTGGAGAACGTGGCCGCCATCATGCGCGCCCGGGGACTCCACTCGGCGCTGTTCGTCAGCGACCGCACCCACATGCTGCGGGTGCTGCGGATCGCGGCCGACCTGGGGATCCGGGCATACGGCTCACCCACCGCGACGAGCCCGAGCGACCTCGACCCGTAAATTCGATGTTCATCGTGCGGATTAATGTTAGTAAACACACGCAAAATCCGCTTGCCCTGATTAGGCGCGGAAGGAAACGCATCCACATGCAAGCGCTTGTCATCTTTACGATAAGAACTTTTGCGATTGCTGACTTGCGCGGGACGGTAACTGGTGCGGCCTATCATGAGATGTGCGTTGTAATGTGGCAACAAGCGTTGAACCAGTTGATGTGCGTAACGTGAAAAACGCGCCATCATGTCTTTTAGCTTGTGATGTTGCTCGTCGTTTAAATGCTGTGTGCCCCATAAACGGTTTGTGCTTGCGTCATAGCCAATATTCTTGGTGTGAGGGTCTACATAGTCTGGGGAGAGGAAAAATTGCTCATTGGTGTTCAGCTCAAATGGCAGGCTGGGGAAGAGTAAAACCTGGCCATTTTCAAGCCCATTTATTGCATCATATTGATTTGATTGTGAAAACTCAGCATCCCATTGTGAGGTAGCGAATGATTGCAGCATGTTATAAGTTTCTCTAAAGGTATTTGTTGGTTATTCTACTACTTTGCGTTAGTAATGGCATCTTGTATATCTTTTGTGCTCATTTCGCCAGCCACATAAACAATCTGTTTGGGTTGGGTGGCATCGCTCTTGCCGATGAAAATAGCGGGGGTGCCAAGAATTTCCAGAAAAGCGGCTAGGTCAGAGGTGCGTTCAATTTGTTTTTGCACAGTGGTGCTATCCATGTCTTTTTTGAGTTTGGCTATATTCAATCCCTGATTTTTCGCGATAGCCATTACGCTATCTTTTGTTAGATCATTGTCAGAGGTTAAAAGCGCGAAATACATTTCTTTATACTTGCCTTGCATTTTGGCGGCCAGCGCCGCTTGCGCGGCGTACAAGGACATTTCGCCGCGAATTGGATAGTCTTTTAAAACTAATTTTACGTTGGGATTGGATTTGAGGATGGATTCCAGTTTTGGCGCCATGTTGCTGCAGTGTCCGCATTGATAATCGAAAAATTCTACGATGGGCGTTCTGCCAGCGCGTCCGCGCCTCGGTGACCGCCTGCGCGAGCGACCGCTCGTCCTCGCGCGCGCGAGAGAGATCCGCGAGTGCCGCGTGCAGCTGCTCCTGCGCGCTGCGCGCGGCGGCCT
>DAIDIB010000145.1 GCA_027459575.1 Gammaproteobacteria bacterium
AACAAGTCATCACCATCGGGTGTTAGGCGTTGCATGAAGGCTTCCAGATCACGCAGTACAACGGGATCATGGTTTTCCTCTTTGTAATTGCGCAAAAACCCTCTTAAATGGCTTTCGCAGCATGGATGGCTCTACTATATCCAGTCGCTCTCTCAAGTACGTATCGCTGGGAGCTTGTTTAATCTGGTAGAGTGTTTCGAGGTTATGCCTGATGCGTTTCTCTTCTTTTGAGTGATCAAATTGCAGGAGCGATGGGATTTTTAAACCAAAAATTGCTAAACCCGACATTAAACAATCTGCCAATGTAATGCCCGTTCTTGGCTGGCACGTGTCAAAGATTTGCTGAAAGCTCTTTTTTACTGCACTTAGCAACCCAGTAGCAGATAGTGTTTTCCGTAACATTAGGGAACCTTCCAATTAAATTTGGAAGAGATTATAGCCAAAAAATCAGGAAAAGTTTACGATAGGTTTAAATAGAATGCAGGGTGTCATGCGCTAGCGGGAACCGCTGAATTTTATGCTTGCTGCTATCTTCGTAGGTATATTCATCTGGCATGTCTTTAGGGAGGTTAAACAAATTTATAACTTTTTCCTTTTCATCCTCATCGTGCGGGTAAATAAATTCAAATGTGCCATCAAAATTCATCTGCCGCAGTCGGCTCATCAAATTAACTGTTGCGGATTGATTACCATAGCCAGGTGCATTGTCGAGTAATACACGGATGACTTTTTGCTCCGCCACCATCTCGGCGACAGAGTTATATTTGGCCTGGGCGAATGCCTGGACACTGAAGGCGGCAAGCAGAATGGCTGCTAATAAGCGCTGCATTTTTATTATCCTCAAGTTTGTTTGGGCATATGGTAGCGGATTTGATAGTTTTGGGCAAGTTATGGGCAAATTCATGAGCCCAACTACTCGCGAAGCGGCAGGTATTGAACGGCGGACTGGGAGATTTCTGTTTCTTTTTCGCAGCGCAGCGAGAAAAAAACGTCATTCCCGCGGAGGCG
>DAIDIB010000146.1 GCA_027459575.1 Gammaproteobacteria bacterium
GCGCGCCAGGGCGATGAGCTGGGCGAACTGGGTATCGGAAAAGGGTGCGGCCTCAGCCGTCGCCTGGATCTCGACAATGCCACCCTGTCCGGTCAGTACGAAATTGGCGTCGGTCTCGGCCGCCGAATCTTCCGCATAATCAAGATCAAGCACGGCCTCGCCCTTGACGATCCCGCAGGACACCGCCGCAACCTGGTCCTTCAGCAGGGGCTGCTTCAGCATGCCAGTGCGTTTCATAAAATGGGCGCACTGGGCGAGGGCAACATAGCCGCCGGTGATCGCCGCCGTGCGGGTGCCACCATCGGCCTGCAAGACATCGCAGTCGAGCACGATCTGGCGTTCACCAAGAGCGCCAAGATCACACACAGCCCGCAGCGCGCGCCCAATCAGGCGCTGGATTTCCTGGGTACGACCCGACTGCCGTCCCTGCGCCGCCTCGCGGCGCATGCGATCATGGGTGGAACGTGGCAGCATGCCATATTCGGCTGTCACCCAGCCCCGGCCGGTACCCTTCAAGAATGCCGGTGCGCTGTCCTGCAATGAGGCCGTCACCAGCACATGGGTATCACCGCATTTGATGAGGCAGCTGCCTTCAGCGTGCTTGGCAAAGCCCGGTTCAATCTGGATGGAGCGCAATTGGTCGGCAGCGCGTGAGGAGGGGCGCATAATGGGGTACCTTGAAGTTGAGCATGACCGGCGCTACCTAGCCCTCTCGGGGCGCGCGCGCAATGCAGGCCCGGCGGCGGGCCCTTTTTGAACCCGAACAGAGGCTTAAGTCCGGTGAACGCTGCTCCTCGCCATTCCGATGATGTCCGCAGGCTCGCCTCCGAGCTCGGAGAGCGCCCGCGCGAAGTATTCCGTCATCTCGTCGATGCCTTTCTGGCTTCCGGCGAGCCCGTCGGCTCGCGGACCCTCAGCCAGCGCCTGCCGGTTTCCCTGTCACCGGCCTCCATCCGCAACGTC
>DAIDIB010000147.1:0-262 GCA_027459575.1 Gammaproteobacteria bacterium
CTTGTTTTTCAAGTTCGTTAATTTCTTGTGATTGCTTTTCGAGTATTGACTGATTAGAAACAATTTCACCTTGTAGTTCGACTAGTAACCCAAGAGTAATTATATCGAAATTTAAGCTGTTTTCTTGTTGCTTTTGTAATGTTTCCATGCCGAAAATCGTATCATTTTTCAGGTAAAATTTCACTATTTACTAACGTTTTTTTGCAAAATTTTCAGTGAAAATCCCTGTATTCCAACTCACCCCACTCAGTCATCGCCACCC
>DAIDIB010000147.1:272-676 GCA_027459575.1 Gammaproteobacteria bacterium
ACTGTTGCGGTGTTATACTGGCTAAATCCGCCTTATCCAGCGTGCTAAAGAATCGCCCTTTTTCAAGCCGCTTTAATAACAGTACAAAGCCGTTCTTATGCCATGCCAGTACCTTGATTTTGTCACGACCACGGTTATAAAAAATAAATATATTGGCGCGCGGCTCTACATTTATATCAGAGAGTACAATATCTAGCAGCCCGTCTATCGCCTTGCGAAAATCAACCGGCTTTGTACAGAGCAAGATGGAAGGTGCTTGTATCGTTAGCTGCATGTTGTTAATCCTTTGACAATACTAACTACCAGCGACACATCTGTTATGTTCTGCAGCCTTATCTTAATGCGCTGGTCTACCAGAATATCGACTACGTTACCTGGCTTTAACGGCGCATCCTGCGGGGGTA
>DAIDIB010000147.1:685-931 GCA_027459575.1 Gammaproteobacteria bacterium
CCATTCGCTAAGGCTCGCCAATGGCAGATTGTTTTGGCGGCAGTATTCACTCATCGCTAAGCTGCTACTTTTCCATTTTTCAACGTGTGCTTGACGTTCTTCCTTGGTAGTGTAGCGCCTTGTTGATACACCGTTTGGTGCATTATTTGCTGTTTCTTGCATGATCATTCCTTAATGTTTATTTGATCGCGCAAGGATATAGTGGTTTTTTCATTTTAGTTAGAGTGGGATTATTGGGGGTTTACT
>DAIDIB010000148.1 GCA_027459575.1 Gammaproteobacteria bacterium
CAAACGTTTTTTGTCGGTGCCCAAAATCAGGAAATCATCCATGTAGCGGATATAATAGCGCTCATGCAGTTCCCGCTTCACGAAATGGTCCAGCTCGTTCAGGTAGATATTCGCGAAAAGCTGGCTTGTGAGGTTGCCGATCGGTATCCCGCAGGGGCTGCTCTCGATGATCTCGCGGAGCAGCCATAGCACGTTTTCATCGTCGATCCTCTTCCGTAGCAATCCGAACAATATCTCGCCATCCACGTTGTCGAAATATTTTGAAATATCGCATTTCAGGCAATAGATTGGCTGCGCCGCGCGGCTTCTCTCTCTCTCTCTCTCTCTCTCTCTCTCTCTCTCTCTCTCGGACGCATGATGCCGATTCCAAAGATTTTATGAAATATTCCAGGCGCAGCACCGCCGCATGGGTTCCTTTTCCTTTGCGACAGGCATAAGAATCGTAGATGAAGCTCCTTTCAAAGATCGGCTCGATGATGTTGCATAACGCATGATGCACCACGCGGTCGCGGAAGGGAGCCGCCTTGATGGTGCGCTTCTTGGAATCGGTGACGACGAATTCGCGATAGCCGCCGTGGCGGTATCGTCCGGTCCCAAGCTCCCAGCGGAGCCGCACGAGATGCTCCTCAAGGTCGCGGCCGAACTTCAGGATGGACGTGCGGTAGCGCTTGCACGCGCGGGCATCGCGGTATGCGCGATGCAAATTCTCGAAATCAATGACCTGGTCAAAGAGATTCATGGATGAAAATGCGAACGATACCCTTGGCCCTGCGGGAGGGCGCATTCCGCGCGATCCCGCAGAGAAACGGATGATATTTTCC
>DAIDIB010000149.1 GCA_027459575.1 Gammaproteobacteria bacterium
TTATCCTGATGATAAAAAAAACCTAGCAACCGCCTTATGGTCAACGGTTGCAGTAGCCGCTCCTGTATTAGGGCCAATTCTTGGCGGCTATATCACCGATAATTACACCTGGCCGTGGATTTTTTATATTAATGTGCCAGTGGGTATCCTCTCCGTTTTTTTAACCTGGTCACTTTTGCGAGATCGCGAAACGACTACCGTAAAAATTCCCGTCGATTTTACTGGCTTAATTTTATTAGCCATTGGCATCGGCTGCTTGCAAATTTTACTTGATAAAGGTCAAGATTCAGATTGGTTTAACTCAAATGTCATCATCACTCTTGCCACCATTTCTTTTATTTGTCTTAGTTTTTTAATTGTCTGGGAGCTTACAGCGGAGCATCCCATCGTGGATTTAAGTTTGTTTAGCAGGCGTAATTTCGCGATTGGAACCATTGCGATTAGTTTAGGCTATATGCTATTTTTTGGCAGTGTCGTCATCATCCCTTTATGGTTGCAAACACAAATGAATTACACACCAACCTGGGCAGGTATCGTCACAGCACCCATTGGCATTATCCCTATTTTCATTTCCCCCCTAGTAGGACGATTTCTTCATCATTTTGATTTACGGATAGTCATAAGTGTTGGCTTTTTAATTTTTGCAGGATGTTCTTTCTGGATAGCCGGATTTACTACCGATGTCAGTGCACAACACATTGCATTAATTCGATTTATACAAGGTTTTGGTGTCCCCTTCTTCTTTATTCCATTAATTGCCGTTATTATTTCGGGATTGCCAAATCAGTTACTCGCCAATGCAG
>DAIDIB010000150.1 GCA_027459575.1 Gammaproteobacteria bacterium
TATTTTCTTCGTTTTAACGAAATCAGCGAAGTATTGAGCCAAGGCACAACGCGGGCTTCGGTACGCTTGCACGCAGGCATTCATGTTGATTTGAGAGTGGTTTCGCCGGCTTCTTATGGTGCGGCGCTTTTGTATTTTACTGGCTCCAAAGCTCACAATATTCATTTACGTACCTTAGCGATCAAAAAAAGTTTAAAAATAAATGAATATGGTGTTTTCAAAAATGATCGTCGGGTGGCAGGAACCACGAAAGAAGAGGTTTATAAAAAAAAACTAGATTTTATCGAGCCCGAAACAAGAGAAGATCGCGGTAAAATTGAAGCCGCGAAAAATCACATCCGTGCGGGATGACAGTGCTAATAGGTTTATTTTATTGACGTCTAAACCGAATACTTACAGTTATTCCAGACTAGTCACCACAGGACGCTCAGCAAGACTTTCTTCGCCATGATAAAGTGTGCTGGCACCCCACTCGAACCATGAGCCGTTGTAAAGCGCTTGCTTCTCTTGATTCAGCAAATCCAGCACGAAATTGAGAATGGCGGCGGAAATACCAGTGCCGCACATGGTGACGATGGGTGCATTCAAATCGACGCCGATGCCGGTAAATTGTTTGCGGATTTTTTCGAGCGGCTTGAATGTACCATCTTGCTCGAACATGGTGAAATAGGGAAATGAATACGCGCCGGGAATGTGTCCACTGCGCAATCCTTCGCGTGGCTCTTTACCGCCGACATAACGCACGGGGTGTCGCATATCGACGACTTGTTCAGCGGGAT
>DAIDIB010000151.1 GCA_027459575.1 Gammaproteobacteria bacterium
GGTTTATGCCTTGAATCGATAGCCTTACATATTCTTCGACAATATGTGAGCAAGTGATTCATATTAGTCCATTAGGTGAGTTGAGTAGGGTTATGGTGCCGCTGTTTGCATAATCACCGGTGTCAGGGTGTTCAGCGATGAGTATTGGGAAACAGCATGTAATTGGGTATTTTATAGCCTCAAGCTCAAGGCGTTTTCTAGTTTCGTTGTTCAAAGTTACCTCCGTGGCGTGTCGAACCAGTGTCGAAGAGCTATATAAAACTTATTAAAAGAATTTATGACGGATTCTAATATGTAATAGGCTGAAATAAAAGGAATATTAAGATTATTCAAAAAATGTCTAACACGATAAAGCATGCCGATTTAAAACTCTTAATCATCGGGTCGTAGGTTCGATCCCTACGCGGCCCATATAACTGCTACTTGTTAACCAAATTTCGAATCAAAATCGGATCATTCTGAATGCATTTTAAATATGCGCGACTAATACTATCAGGATCGCGTTGATGCTGCTCCCATTTGCGTAAGGTCTCGATATTGATATGGTATATAACTGAAAATTCGCGTTGCGACATTTTTAGTTTTTTACGTAACTTGCTAACATCAGGTGACGTTTGAAGTGTTACCAAGCCTTTTTTCTTGGCTTCTTTCAATGCGCTTCTTAATTCTTTGCCTGGTTTGCTCATATTAGCCTCTCAGTAATCCGTCAATTAGCTTAGCGCCTCTGGCGTTTTGCTTTCCTGGCAAGACGCATAAACCTGAG
>DAIDIB010000152.1 GCA_027459575.1 Gammaproteobacteria bacterium
TGTGCAATTCATCAAAAATGATTAATTTCTTCTGTCTATCCCAGCTTTGATCCTTCATAATAAGACGGCTAGTAACAGAGTCATAATTTAAATAATCAAATGAGTCGTAGAATTGCTTTGCCAGTGTAGTTTTACCGCACTGACGAGGACCTGTTAGCAGGACAATCTTACTGGGCAGATCTTTTTGTATGTATGATTTTAAGTATCTTTTCATATGGCTATTATGGCATCGATTCCGGAAAAGTCAAGACTAAAACGGAATAGATGCCGTTTTAGTCTAATCTAACTTATTGATAGAAATATAATAAATATTCAAAATACGTATTTATATCGAGGATCGCAAGGAGTATAGACGGAGGTCCTTCGGCGCAAAAAACGCGCCTCAGGATGACACGCGGCCAAAGACCTCGTATGATGAAACATTACAGATAAGGATATCACCCATGACCAGACTCTACGTAATATTAAGTTTTGCCCTACTCTTAGCCGGCTGCGCGTCAAATAACAGCTCACAAGCACCTGACTTAAGCAACTATCAAACACAACAACAGCCAACAGACAGCCATAAGGCCGCTGAAACCGCCGCGAAAATGTAGACTGTAGCATCGAGTAACTAAGGAAGTTTAGCAATAATGGATCAATTCATTATTTACCTTGTTTTGTTTTCTATTATTGTTTTATTAGGTCAGTTATTTCAAAAATCCACTGTTCCATTCGCTTTAATACTCGTCATTTT
>DAIDIB010000153.1 GCA_027459575.1 Gammaproteobacteria bacterium
CTCGACGACGCCGCGCGGGGCGGCGAAGACGACGGCGAACTCGGCGCGCGTGCGCGGACCGGACAGGGCGCGGTCGATGGACAGCGTCCGGGTCGGGGCGACCACGGGGGGACCGGGGCGACCGAGGCAGCTCGCGATGAGGACCGTGGCAAGGACGAAGCCGGAACGTCTCATGGGACCCCGAATGGTTGACCGTATCCAAGAACGCCCGCGCGAGCCTCGGTGATTCCGCGCTCGCGCGCCGCGCAGAGAGAGAGAGAGAGAGAGAGAGAGAGAGAGCCGCGGCTCTCCCCTGCTCTTCAGGGCACGGCGTGCGTGAACTGGTCGCGTACCTTGCCCTGGTCGTCGATGGTCGTGCCCGAGAGCTGGCCGGCGGTGATGTCGATGACGACGCCGTTGAAGAAGGCGCCGCTGGCGACGCGGCTCGAGCAGTACGAGCGGCTCGTGTTCTGGTTCACGTCGCCGATGATGCCGCCGCCGCCCGCGGCGGTGACGAGCGTCAGCGTGCTGCCGCCGTTCATCGTCTCGAACCGCTCGTAGCCGTGCATGTGGGCCTGCAGGATGAGCGGCACCTTGTACTGCGCGAGCATCGGCAGCATCTGCTGCAGGTCGGCGGGGTCGTCGCCCGTGTCGCCGCACGTCCAGAACGGGTGGTGCAGGTAGACGATGGAGAAGCGGTAGCCGGGCTGCGAGGCGGCGTTG
>DAIDIB010000154.1 GCA_027459575.1 Gammaproteobacteria bacterium
TGGACGATGCTAGCCTTGATTATGACGATATTTGGGTTTGAGTTTTTCGTTCACTATAGCATTGAAGCAGCGCTATCATTTTCAACAACGCAGATATTCAAAATTATTTCATTAGTTATTTTGGGCATGATTGTAGGGATGTCTGTGGGAAGAGCTGCGCACTATTTAATTAAGTATAAAAATTCAATAAGTGAAAATCTTGTTCATATGTAACTGCTCGCACCCTGCATCATTAAATTATTAAAAAATTACTTGACACATATTTTTACTCGACTATTTCAGATTCTCTAATCCTTCTTCCCGACTTCGTAATGTTTTCAGTTAAAAAACACGATTAAATAAATTAAATCAATAACTTAAAAATGCTAGGCACTACATTATTTTGAGTTTTGTTAACAATTACGGGAGGTATATGGTGGCATCCAGGGAGCGTTCGAGGTCAAAAGCTTTGTATATTTTTCTGGCGTTATTTGAGTAGCTACCAGGTACGCGATATCGGTCTTTCGTCTTTTTATGTATGTAAATAGACGCCTGCACATTCATCAGCTCATCAAGAATCGTATCAATACTGATTTTCTGAGTCAGATTGATTCGGTATTGCATGTGCCTTAACACGCTGAAAGTCATGTAACAAATAGCAATGTGCGCATGAATGCGATTTGGCGACCAATGAAATATAGGACGCATTTCT
>DAIDIB010000155.1 GCA_027459575.1 Gammaproteobacteria bacterium
GGCGATTACTGAACATGGTTTTAAAGCCGGCATGGATTTCTGCCCGCAAGCGATGTGGCCGTTTTATTCTTTTCTGTTGGCGACTTTTGTTAAAGTGACGCATGCTTCTTATCAATTCGCCGCTTTTTTTCTTGATGGTGTGTTGACGCTTATTTCTGTTGTTACTTTTATTGCGATTGTAGACACACTCGGCGCGTCTAAGCGTGTGTTGTGGCTTACTGCCGCTGTGATTTTGTTGTCGCATGAGTTTAATTATGTGCGTCAGTACATTGTGCGCGATCATGGTTTTTGGGCGTTTTATTTGGTGTCGCTGTATTGCATGCTGCAGTATTTTGCTGGATCCCGGCTTTCGCCGGGACGACAAAACACTTTGCCGGTAGAAAGCTCCGTCGTCCCGGCGAAAGCCGGGACCCAGTACGCGCTAGCGTGGGGTATTTCGCTTGCGATTGCCACCTTATTCCGCGTCGAAGGCGCGATTTTTCTTTTAGCACTTCCTTTCATCGCATTTTTCCAGCCCCAACCCTGGCGCGAACGCGGCAAAGCATTCCTCACTCTAAACGCACTAACAATCGTTGCCGGCGCAGTATTGGTCGGCTGGATTGCGTTTCACCCCGAAAACACCATGGACAAACTCGGCCGCTTACCAGAAGTAGTGCAACAGTTACAAAGC
>DAIDIB010000156.1 GCA_027459575.1 Gammaproteobacteria bacterium
GATACATAAACCCTGATCGATCAAATGCAACTGATCGAATGCCTGCTTCTAATGCACGCTTGGCTATAAGCTTGCCGACTTCTTTCGCAGCTTCAGCATTGCCAGTAGTTTTGAGCGTTTTTCTCAACTCTTTATCTAGAGTTGATGCGCACGCCAGTGTCTTCGCGCCGTCTGATGTGGTGATCTGCGCATACATGTGTCGTGGCGTTTTGAAAACCGTCATGCGCGTCGCCTCTTGCTCGCGGATTCTCATGCGAGTTTTCTTCGCGCGTCGTAATCTTGAATCTTGTTTATTCATAATAGTAATGCCCTGTATTACCCTTCTATCTACTCCCCGGATGAAATTTAAAAAGCAAATTTCATCCGGGCTATCTATTTATTTTTTCTTGGTTTCTTTAATTTCAACAACTTCATCAGCGTATCGTACACCTTTACCCTTATAAGGCTCTGGTCCACGCATTTTGCGAATGTTAGCTGCAACTAAACCCACTAATTCTTTGTTTGCACTTTTCACTATGATTTCAGTTTGCGATGGTGTTTCAATTGTTACACCTTCTGGCACTGAAAAGTCTGTTGGATGTGAATAACCCAAACTAAGAGAAAGTACTTTTCCTTTAGCTTGTGCACGGTAACCTACACCAACCAAAGTTAACTTACGTTCAAAG
>DAIDIB010000157.1 GCA_027459575.1 Gammaproteobacteria bacterium
CGAGACGCATGGTACCCCCCAGGTCAGATTGGGCGTCGCGATGCTCCACATGACCGTCGGATGCCATAAATTCAGTGATCAATGCGATGACCGGGTAGGCAGTATCCGGATCAAACTCCGTGCTGTGGGCTACGGGCATCTGTGCGCAATGGCGGGCAAACTCCACAACCGCAAGCTGCATGCCAAGACAGATGCCCAGATAGGGAACGTTGTTTTCCCTTGCATATTGAATCGCCTTGATCTTTCCTTCCACACCACGCTTGCCAAAACCACCCGGCACCAGCACAGCGTCCATATCCCGGAGAGATTGGGTTCCCTCGCTTTCGATCCGCTCCGAGTCCACGTAATGGATGCGGATGCGCGAGCGTTTGTGAATCCCTGCATGTATCAGGGCTTCAGACAAGGACTTGTAAGACTCGGTCAGGTCGACATATTTCCCAACCAGCGCAATATCCACCTCGTATAACGGATGTTCGAGGGCCTGAACCAGGTTATCCCAGGCGGAAAGGTCTGCGGATCGCGCCAGGAGGCCCAGCTTGTGACACACAATTTCATCCAGCATCTGGCGATGCAGCCCCCCAGGAATCTTGTAAATGCTGTCCACATCCGGGGCCGAAATCACGGCTTCCACCGCAACATTGGTAAACAGGGCGATTTT
>DAIDIB010000158.1:0-241 GCA_027459575.1 Gammaproteobacteria bacterium
GAACCAGACCAAAATGGCGAAGGTTATAAACTGCCCAATAAGTGTGGCGTTAATATCCATTGTGTTACCTCGCGATTAGCCGCCTACTGTAGCTGTTTTTGCTGCGTCCATAACGGAAGCCAGAAACGGGTTGTTAAAGAACAACAACAAGCCCATAACGATAGAAATAGCAGCGAATGCGTCTACCAGACCAGCCATAATGAACATACGCATCATTAACATTGGGCCTAATTCCGGCTGA
>DAIDIB010000158.1:251-649 GCA_027459575.1 Gammaproteobacteria bacterium
GATGCTGATGAGCAAGCCTGCCGCTAACACGCTAAAGCCTTGTATTTGACTAACTACTGTTACGATTTCCATGAACATCTCCTCAACTAAAATTACAAAATTTAAAAATCTTCGTAGCCCGGGTGCGTTTTTTGCACCCGGGAACTTCGTTTAAACAACGCACCCCGGGTACACAAAACGCACCCGGGCTACATCTAATGTGCGTCATGCGCCATGCTGAGATAAATAATCGTCAGCATCATAAACAAGAACGCCTGTAATGTAATAACCAGGATATGGAAAATAGCCCATATCGCGCCCGGTGGCCATTGTATCCACCACGGCATAATAGCAATCAGAATAAATATGAGTTCGCCAGCAAACATGTTGCCAAAAAGTCGTAACGCCAAGGACAGTGG
>DAIDIB010000159.1 GCA_027459575.1 Gammaproteobacteria bacterium
CATGACGCGGACGGCAAGAGGAACATCACCATGACCACTAATAAATACGATAGGCAAAGCAGGTAATCCTTGATCATTTAACTTTGCTTGTAATTCTGGGCCACTCATGCCGGGCATACGAACATCAAGTAAGAGACAACCATGTTGTTGAGGATCATATTCATTTAAAAAATCTTGTGCACGGAGATATGTTTTAACTTTCAAGCCAATAGACTCAATAATCCAGGATAATGATTCAACCATGGCCTGGTCATCATCAATAATGTAAACAGCAGGTTCTAACGTAGACATATCTTTCAAACTCCTATTCAATTGATAGAGGTAAAGAAAATCGTATCCAACTGTTGCCGCTCGTATTGGGGCTTAATGTAAATTCCCCGCCATGGGCTTCAATGATAGATCGACAGATAGCGAGACCCATGCCGCGTCCATGCGCTTTTGTGGTAAAAAAGGGCATGAATACTTTATGAATCACTTCTTTTGAAAAACCCGGTCCTGTGTCGCTAATTGTCACTTCCATGGTTTTTGAATGGAGGAATTTAGTTTGAATATGAATACGTTTTTCTTTGATGTGGCTCTCTTGCATCGACTCAATTGCATTTTGCATGAGGTTTAAAAGCACTTGCTGTAT
>DAIDIB010000160.1 GCA_027459575.1 Gammaproteobacteria bacterium
GCGATTTAAAAAAGAAATCGCGGATAGCGACGCGGTGTTGTTTGTGACGCCGGAATATAACCGATCAATTCCGGGTGTGTTGAAAAATATGATCGACTGGGGCACGAGGCCTTATGGCACAAATGTGTGGGCCGCCAAGCCGGTAGCGATTGCAGGTACTAGCCCGGGAGTGGTCGGCACAGCGGTGGCGCAATCGCATTTGCGCAGTATTTTAAGTTCGTTTGGCTCGAAAGTATTGCCACTGCCAGAGGTGTATCTGGTTTTTAAAGATGATTTGATTGATAACGATTTTAAAATTACGGTGGAAGGGACGCAGAAGTTTTTGCAGGGGTATTTGGATAAGTTTGGGGAGGAGATGGGGAAGGTTAAATAGGTGTAGCCCGGATGAAACGCTTTTTGTTTCATCCGGGCTACAACAGAGTTAAGATAGGCGAACGTTATATGGATGTAGGTAGCAAGCACCATGTTAAAAGCAGTTCAACCATCGGATAAGCTTCAAAAACAAGATTCATTATCCTGGCCAGTATTTTCCCCCGAAGAAATCGAAAAAGTCTCCCAAATACTCGCCTCTGGCAAAGTTAATTACTGGACGGGGCAAGAGGGCAAATTATTCGAAGAAGAATACG
>DAIDIB010000161.1 GCA_027459575.1 Gammaproteobacteria bacterium
CAAGTTGGAAGATGAATTGGTCAAATTAAATAAAAAGTCAGTTGATGTTGAAATGGCGCTGGCAGATACGACGCTATATGACATAGTTAACAAAGACAAATTACAGGCTTTATTGAGCGAACAATTGCAGCTAAAAAACGACATAGAACGTAATGAGCAAATATGGTTAGCTGCATGTGAGGAAAGAGATAATTATCTCGCG
Organism: Gammaproteobacteria bacterium; assembly: GCA_027459575.1. Lineage (GTDB taxonomy): Bacteria > Pseudomonadota > Gammaproteobacteria > DSM-16500 > DSM-16500 > Aquicella. The sequence continues at coordinate 203 of DAIDIB010000161.1, forward strand.
TAGCCCGGGTGCGTTTTTTGCACCCGGGAACTAAGGTAACAAAACTCCGATCCCCGGGTGCAAGAAACGCACCCGGACTACACTGAGGCAATCAACTACATACGGAGAAATTTTAAAATGACAAATATACAATATCCCTATCAATTTATTTTGGAACTTAATAAACTCAAGCTGGTTTTCAGAAACACCAAAACCAATCCTGAAAGAAACGAAAGCACCGCCGAGCATTCCTGGTCGGCCAGTATGATTGTTATGGTGCTTAAAAATGATCTTATCAAGGAATTCGGCCAATTTGATGAATTAAAAGCGCTCAAATTAATTTTGATTCACGACATCGTCGAAATTTACGCCGGCGATGTTACCGCCTTCGACGCCGAAGCTCGTAAGAAAAAACATGCGTTGGA
>DAIDIB010000162.1 GCA_027459575.1 Gammaproteobacteria bacterium
GTCTGTGTCTCTGTCTCTGTCTGCCTCTGTCTGCCCGTGGCCATCTTTCTGTCTCTGCCCCCCCCCTCTCTCTCTCTCTCTCTCTCTCTCTCTTTCTGTCTCTTCTCTGAGGAGAGGCAGAGAGAGAGAGAGAGAGAGAGAGAGAGGAAGAGAGGCAGGGGGCAGAGAAAGAGGGTGGTTGGCTGGGTGGCGGGGTGGCTGGGTGCTTGGCTGGGTGGCTGGCTGGGTGGCTGGCTGTGGGGCTGGCTGGCTGGGTGGCTGGCTGGGTGGCTGGCTGGGTGGCGGGGTGGCTGGCTGGGTGGCTGGGTGGCTGGCTGGTTGGCTGGGTGGCTGGGTGCGTGTGCCTCTGTCTCTCTCTCTCTCTCTCTCTGTCTCTGTCTCTGTCTGTGTCTCTGTCTCTGTCTGCCTCTGTCTGCCTCTGGCCATCTTTCTGTCTCTGCCCCCCCCCCTGCTCTCTCTCTCTCTCTCTCTCTCTCTCTCTCTCTCTCTCTCTCTCTCTCTCTCTCTCTCTCTCTCTTTCTGACTCTTCTCTGAGGAGAGGCAGAGCGAGAGAGGAAGAGAGGGAGGGTGGCAGAGAAAAGAGGGTGGTTGGCTGGGTGGC
>DAIDIB010000163.1 GCA_027459575.1 Gammaproteobacteria bacterium
GATCACCAAGGAACTGTCCGAAATCGTCGGCGGCGCGGCGGCCGTCTGAGCACCCCGCGAGCGACCGCGCACCCCCATTCAGAGAATCCCGGAGAAACCCGAAATGAGCACGGCCCAAACTCAAGGCAGGATCGTCCAGTGCATCGGCGCTGTGATCGATATCGAATTCCCGCGCGAGCACATGCCCGCCATCTACGAGGCGCTGCGCCTGTCCGACGCCCAGGACCTGGGCCTGGCCGAACGCGGCGTGACCTTCGAAGTGCAGCAGCAGATCGGTGACGGCGTGGTGCGCACCATCGCGCTGGGCTCGACCGACGGCCTGCGCCGCGGCATGACGGTCGACGCCACCGGCGCGCCGATCTCGGTGCCGGTCGGCCAGGGAACGCTGGGCCGCATCATGGACGTGCTGGGTCGCCCGATCGACGAAGCCGGCCCGATCCAGTCCGACGAGCTGCGCTCCATCCACGCCAAGGCCCCGGCCTTCGACGAGCTGTCGCCGTCGGTCGACCTGCTGGAAACCGGCATCAAGGTGATCGACCTGGTGTGCCCGTTCGCCAAGGGCG
>DAIDIB010000164.1 GCA_027459575.1 Gammaproteobacteria bacterium
GGCCTGCTTATCGCTCATCCGAAAATAGGGTGCGACAGAGCGGATAAGGCCGAGGTCGAGCGCGTTATCGCTTTCGCTAATATTGAGGCAGAGCCCGGTGGCGCCCGGAACCGGGTTCATGTCGTAGGCCGGTGAAAGACGCCAGCCGACGCCCGGCGTTAGTAAAAAACCATGATTGCGAAGATGGTCGTCCGTGTTCGAAACCATGACGTTGAAGGCGATTCTCGACCAAAGTTTGCCGAGGTCTTCGCGGGGAACTGCCCCTTGCGACATGATGACTTCGGCGATTTCGAGATAGCTCGCACCCGAGGTTGCGTCGTCACCATCGGCGTGCCCGGTCAGTGTCATCGCCGATGCAAAATGAATGCGGTCGTCGAGTGTACGACGATCGAATCGTCGCGTCATGAAAGTGTGCTCGCTGCCGCCGAAGGTGCGTGCGTCAGCGAGCGGTACGCGAAGGCCGCTCCGTTCCGCTAAGCGATTAACGACGAGCTCCCATGCACCTACGCCGTAACGGTCTCGAACGCTTGCAAGCTTTGCGATCCAAAGATGCCCCTC
>DAIDIB010000165.1 GCA_027459575.1 Gammaproteobacteria bacterium
CTTGCAGGTTAATAAGCTCCAAACGCCGAATGCCGGTGCTATAAAGCGTTTCCAGCATGGTCCTATCTCTTATACCTAAGGTTGTTGTTACTTCTGGCTGATTCAGCACACGCTCTGTTTCTGACTCCGTTAATACAGCTCTTGGTAAACGCTTTTCCAGGCGCGGCAAGTCAAGATCGCTCGCGGGGTTATATAAAATGTAATTGCCCTTGGCTAGCCATTTAAACCACGTGCGCACCGCCACTGAACGGTTGTACTGACACATTATGCTTAATGGTTCGCCGTCTTTCTTGCGATAATAGTAACTGTTCAGCGGTTAACGCTGAACTAATCGTGCCCGTGTGCGTGCCCGTGCCCGCGTGCGGCTTTTAGCTTTTGTCATACGCCTTAGCCATCCTATAGAATCTAATCTTTTCATTCCCAGAAAACTCCCCAGCACCTTCTGCAATATTAAGCGGAACAGAAGCACCCGCACGTTGTAATTGATCAGCAAGATATGCCCTGCCTCGTGGAAAATTGTCTACGATGATATCAATCAAAATAAC
>DAIDIB010000166.1 GCA_027459575.1 Gammaproteobacteria bacterium
CCTTCTTACGCTGTTCAAATTGATATTTACCCAAATCCATAATACGACAGACCGGCGGTTCGGCCGTGGGCGAAATAACCACTAAGTCCAATTCAGCATCTCGGGCAGCGATCTTAGCTTGAGCTATCGTAACAATCCCGATCTGCTCTCCATCTGCGCCAATTAAACGAATTTCGTCAACTTTTAAGTCATTGATAGTTTGAGCTTTTTTCTTCAAAGTGATAACACCAATCCTTTTTTATTTTATCCGGGCCAGTTGAGCAATCTCTGATTGAAGACGTTTAATGAAGTCTTCAACTGCCATCGATCCGAGATCCTCGCCGGTACGCGTCCGAACCGCAATCTGACCATTCTGCATTTCACGATCCCCCACGATTAATTGGTAAGGAATACGTTGCATTGCATGTTCACGAATTTTAAAGCCTATCTTCTCATTTCTCAAGTCCGAAGTGACCCGAAAACCCGAATCAATTAAAGTATTTAACACTTTTTTGGCATAATCGGCCTGATTATCGGTAATTGGCATCACAACAGCCTGT
>DAIDIB010000167.1:0-240 GCA_027459575.1 Gammaproteobacteria bacterium
TTATTTTTTTAAGATCAAAGGATTTAATCCACGAAAAAGTCACGAAGTCGAAATGGGGTGTTGTTGGGGGGCTTGACGATGTTCTATAACCAATTGATTTTAATCTATTTTTATCTGGGCCCACTAGGACTTGAACCTAGGACCAAAGGATTATGAGGAGGGTAGAGGAATTTTCTGGGTTTGTCCATATATTTCTAAGCTATTAATTTAAATGATATTTTCTATTTTGTGATGTTCTGT
>DAIDIB010000167.1:250-516 GCA_027459575.1 Gammaproteobacteria bacterium
TAGAACACTATTGTTTCACTTCCCCTTTTTCTTCCATGGCTTCCCAGGCAAAAAATTTATAACTTTTTCTTGAACTATCCCGCAAGCATTACCAAAAGACCATTCTTGTCCTGCAGCGAGCTAGAAACATCCAGCATAAAATCTTCTTTTATTTTGTCACATTAATTACTTGCAATTTGTTTTTTTGGATTATATATTCCCGGAATGTTTATTTAAAGAAACATTAATGGGTTGATATCCCAACTCAATGAATCATTCCGGAAAAG
>DAIDIB010000168.1 GCA_027459575.1 Gammaproteobacteria bacterium
TGACATATGCTTATTCCATCATTATTTGCTGGAACAAGCGTACAAGATAAAATTAATGATTACAGGATGGGGAGGATAGATCGCTTACGAATCAAAGTTATAAGAAAAATCCTTATTTAAAACATGCAGCTAGATCAGTAAGCAATCCATTTACCCCAGCCTGTAATCATTAAATCTTTCGTGTACCGTAAGCCCCCAATAATCCCACGCCCAAATTAATTTCTAGAAGATTGACTTGTTGATAAACTGTGGTAACAAAGAAGTTGGTGAGACATCGCCACGTCGCATGGCATTTGACATATTAAGCACATATTCAAGATATTTTCGTGGATCAATGCCGTTCATCCGGCAGGTTTGTATAAGGCTATACAATAGGGCTGCTTTATTAGCGCTCTCCGGTGTGCCAGTAAACAACCAGTTGCGCCTTCCCAGAGCGAAGGGGCGAATTTGATTTTCCATCCAGCAATTACTAATGGGCACTTCGCCATAATCAATATATTTAATCAAGTACGGC
>DAIDIB010000169.1 GCA_027459575.1 Gammaproteobacteria bacterium
TAGCGCAAATAAGGGGTAATGATGGGTTTTTCATAAAATAAGCTGCCTTTTTATTTGGCGGCATTCAATCGAATTTTCGTGCGAGGGCTTTTTACCCACGGGCTTTCTATCTCATGCCATTTTCGTTACTATTGTCAATTTTATGCCGGTGCTTAATATGAAACAACATGCTTTGCCAACATACCAAAAACTTCAGAAGGCGCTTGATGAAACAGCGCTTAAATTAAATCCTTCCCAAGTTCATGGCCTAATATGCGGTATTTTATGTGGCAATGCCAGTACGACGGCAGTATGGGATGAGCTCATTGCAAGTAGTCAAGAAACACCTAAAACGCATACCTTATTGCAAGCGCTTTATGATGGAAGTGCTAAGCAATTAGATGAATTTTTGTTCGACTTTCAATTGATATTACCCACTGACAAAGAAGAATTGCCCAAACGGGCAGAAGCGTTGACCGTGTGGTGTCAGGGATTTTTAACAGGATTGAAATTGACGCAAGTCCAAATTATCG
>DAIDIB010000170.1 GCA_027459575.1 Gammaproteobacteria bacterium
GTTAGTGGCTGGGATTCTTTCTGGCTTATACGATGGCGGCGCTTCTCTGGCTTCGCAAAAATCCATTGCTGGAATCCTGGCAGATTGTCTTGGCGGAACTTCTGATGATCGCAGCTCATCCATTTTGCGCTGAAACTGCATTTTAGTCACACCTAACACACTGCATACGGGCATATCTGGATATTTATCCACTAAAGCAAAAATACTTTCCCAGATATCATCTGGAATCTGCTCGCCGCGCGTGCTTTTATTTGCGCGCCACGCCGTCATGGACTGAATAACATCATCAAGGGTAATTGCTTTGCTGGTCGAACGTGGAAACTCACTTATTTTATTGTCAAACGACATCATCATCTCCTAATCAGCTTGTGATAATCAGTGCTGAAAATATCAGGAGAAACAACTCACGTCACGCGCAGTCACCGGTAGGACACAAAGGTCTGCGAGAATATCTAGGGAAGAGTCTAAATCAAGAGACGAAAGCAACCATCCAGCGGGTGAAGAAGATCG
>DAIDIB010000171.1 GCA_027459575.1 Gammaproteobacteria bacterium
GTCGCGTGTAATGCGAGCGTGCCGATCACGTCGTCGGCTTCTACGCCGTCTACGGCGATTAACGGTAGTCCCATGGCGCGGATAATATCGTGAATAGGCTCGATTTGTCGTACTAAATCATCGGGTGTTTCTTTGCGTGTGGCTTTGTATTCTGCGTACAGCTCGTCTCTGAAGGTCTTGCCTTTGGTATCAAAAATCACGGCGATGTGTTCGGGTTGATATTGTGTTAATAGTCGCTTGAGCATGTTGATTACGCCGTAAATCGCGCCGGTGGGGAAATTTTTTGAGTTGCTGAGCGCGGGCATGGCGTGAAACGCGCGATATAAATAAGATGAGCCGTCTACGAGAATAAGTGATTTTTTTTGCGACATGTTTGACCTGCGAATTTAATGTTCATGAGCATAATATGAGAATGACAAACAATCAACGCTCGGTGAGGTCATTAATAGATTGACTTAGACTGGGTTAAGGCCACCGTCTCTACCATCTCGGGGACGTACATC